>CALRBL010000001.1 GCA_943354075.1 Candidatus Nomurabacteria bacterium
GATCCCCGCAATAGAAGCGATGCTCTGGATAAGAAGGAAAAGAGTGAGCACTGCCAATACCGCGATAATCATATTTCTGATACGTACGTCTAATGTGTGCATATATTTAAAAATTAGCTGTTAATATTCCAACAGTATACTTCCTTAAAAGATTTTGGAAAAGAGAAGCAATGGTGAGAGGTCCAATCCCCCCAGGAACCGGTGAAATAGCACTCACAAAAGCAGAAAGTGCTTCGAATTCGGCATCTCCTACTATCTTTCCTTCATGACGAGAGATGCCCACATCTATGACAATCTGACCTTTCTTTGCATGCTTTTTGGTAAGGAGCTTGGGTACGCCTGTCGCTGACACAATGATATCTGCTTCCTTACAGAGTCCTTCAAGATCGAGACTAAGATGGTGTGCAATAATCACCGTTGCATCACGATTGAGGAAAGCGAGGGCAGTTGGCTTCCCTACCAAATCAGATCGTCCAATCATGAGCACTCGTTTACCAGCAATCGAAATCTTGTTAAAATCCAAAAGTGTCAAAATGCCGCGTGTAGTCGCCGGCACAATCCCCGACGGATCATTTCTCAAAAGTTTTTTTACATTCAAAGAATGCATACCATCGACATCTTTATCAGGATCGATAGTTTCAAGAATTCTCTCTTTATCCATATGAACCGGCAATGGCAACTGAACGATAATTCCCTGAATACGAGAATCTCCATTTAAGCGAAGAATCAAATCAATAATTTCTTCATCGCGAGCAGTGCTTGAGAGAGGATAAAGAACCACAGGAACACCAATATCTTCGCCGAATTTAATCTTTCCTTTTATATACGAAGACGAAGCATCATCTGAACCAACTTGAATAATAGCAAGAGCAGGCACAGACCCTTTAGAAATATGAGACACGACAACCGCAAGCTCCCCCTTTATCTTATCTCGAAGCGGAATGCCGCTTAGTATAGTTGCCATACTCATAAGTATATCTTGATGTTATTTCGACAACTCTTCTTCAATAGCCGCCTTGATCGCATTGTAATCAGCACGACGGATGATGGTGTTATTCACAAAAAAAGTAGGAGTAGAGTCGACACCGACAAGCTTTCCGTCAGCGACATCTTTGTTGATGCGATCCTGATAGATATCTGATGAAAGTTTTTCCTTAAGACCTGTTGTATCCATACCAAGAGCTGTAGCGTATGAGACAAACACATCAGCTGGATCAGAAAGAGTTTCCCACTCCTTTTGTCCGGCATATATTTTGGAATGCATTTCCCAATACTTACCCTGTTCGTTGGCGATGTATGTCATTTGAGCAGCCTTCACCGCGTTCTTATGCATTGCGAGCGGGAAATCACGGAAGACAAAAGTAACACGATCCTTGTAATCCGCTTTAAGTTTTTCGACATCGGGTTCGATATATGCACATGCCGGGCATTGGTAATCACCGAATTCAACGACGGTCACCTTGGTACTCGAGGCAGAAGGAGAAAGCTTCATACTACTGTCGCGGACAAGGGCTTCTTGGTTCTCCGTAAGGACGCTTGGTGCTACGGAAGGAGCGTTCCTTTGATAGAGCCACGCTCCCCCGAAGAGGATGGCGAGGGATACGATGCTCACAATAATGATTGATTTGGTTTCGGTAGTCATGGAGTGAGTATACGCGTTACTGAACGTTTTTTGCAAACTGCTTGTTCGCAGCGTAAAGGCAAACCAAAATCAAGCTGAATGCCGCCAACGAAAGCAGCGGGATGGTGAGGAAACCGAACCACTCGATGAGACGGACGGTGCACGAGATACCCGCCTTGCACGGAGCCATGGCTTCGGGAAGGATGTTGTAATACAGAAGACAGTGATATGCCGCGATCACCCAGCCGATAACAGCGAGAGGAAAGGCGTAGAGCAAGCTCGTCTTGTCTTTCCGCATCAGGCCGAAGCCGAGGATGATGACGAGTGGGTACATTGCAATACGCTGGTACCAACACAGGTCGCAGGGCGGCAGCTGCATAACGAGGCTAAAGAAGAGACTACCGAGCATAGCCACGAGCGCCTGCATCCAAGCGATCGTCAGCGCGTATTTTTGGAAAAGGTTATACATACAGTATATTTATAGCATGATTATCATCGGCATTACAGGACATATCGGCGCAGGAAAAGGCACGGTGGTAGATTATCTCACGAAGACAAAAGGGTTGAAGCATTACTCAGCGAGAACCTTCATCACCAAGGAAGTCGAGAAGCGGGGGTTGCCGGTGGATCGCGACAACATGACAAAAGTATCGAATGAGTTGCGAGAGGAACACTCTCCGAGTTACATTATCGAATCTTTATATCACTCAGCCAAAGCAAAAGGAGAAGATTGTATTATCGAATCCATTCGCACCGTCGGTGAAGTAGAAGCGCTTCGCGCGATTGGGCATTTCCATCTTTTTGCAATAACTGCCGACCTCCCTCTCCGCTATGACCGTATTGTCTTGCGCGGCAACGAGACCGACAAGATTTCTTTCGATACCTTCGCCGAACAGAACAAACGTGAAGCAACATCAACAGATCTTCACAAACAAAATATCGATGCATGCATGACAAAAGCCGATGTCGTCTTCAACAACAACGGCACAATCGAAGAGCTTCACGAGGAGATCGAAAATGCGATGAAGGAGTTGGTGTTGGTGTAAAACTTTATATCGTAAAATACCTTTTTAAAGCTTCGAAAAAACTTGAACCGTCGTCTACTTCCTTATAATTATTCTTATTTACAAAGCGATATGAATCGTGTTCATCACTTAGTTTAATTTCTCCCGAAACATAGCTACATTTGTATCCGACAATAAATACTTTCTTTCCTTCATTCCTATGTCCTACTGGATAATCTGAGTACCACGTAAAAAAGGGAGCACCAACTTCTATCTCGATACTCGTCTCTTCTCTCACTTCGCGCTTTAACGCCTCTTCGAAATTGGTCTCTCCCATCTGCACCTTCCCTCCAGGAAAATCCAATCCCTCCATCGGATCGTTTAATATTAAAATGTTACCGTCTTTCTCAAGGAAGGCTTTCTGACAGACATAGAACAGTGCGTCTTCTTTCATAGGGGGAGTATATCAGAATCCAAAATTTGGGCGACTAGAGAGAATCGAACTCTCGAATTTGGCACCACAAACCAATGTTTTACCACTAAACTATAGTCGCCATACCCTGCAAAATCAGCACCTTACTGAACTTTTGCTTGCTTACACTATCATGATGTACCAGATGATGGCAATTGTGGCAAAGCCAGGCTAGATTTTCTATACTCACATTGGTATGGTCTTGATCAACATGATGCACAGCTAAAACTCGCACATCTTTCTCTTTACACATTAAACAAACTTGTGAAATAGAGCTGCCGAGTAAGATCTTTCTGTATCTTGAATAACCATCTTTCCAATTTTTATGTCTATCTCCTGCATACTGTGTATTTCTCCATTTTGTCTGACATGACTTAGAGCAAAAATACTTTTTACTTTTAGAACGTTTAATCTGGGTTAGTGTTTTATAGATTTCTTTTGAGCAGGAATAGCACTCTATGAAAACACCTGTTTTACAATATATT
This sequence comes from Candidatus Nomurabacteria bacterium, assembly GCA_943354075.1. GTDB lineage: Bacteria > Patescibacteriota > Minisyncoccia > Phycocordibacterales > CALRBL01 > CALRBL01. The sequence continues at coordinate 3,583 of CALRBL010000001.1, forward strand.
CTTTGTATGCTCATATTTTTGATAATAATTCCCTATTAACTTCTTGGTAATGATGGACTAAAAAGTGGCAATTGTAGCAAAGCCACGTTAAATTACTAATTGAGTTATTCTTTCTATTCCAATCTACATGATGCGCAACTAAAATTTTAGTATTATCCTTCGTACACAGAAGACACGAAGGAACTCCACCCTTTCGTAATAAAATATTTTTATAGGCAAATTCTCCATTTTTCCAATTTCCATGACCAGCTTCTCTCTGCTGAGGATTAAGCCAATTTAGATTACAGGCATGTGAACAAAAATAATTCTTACTCTTGGATCTATTAAGATCTCTTAGTGATTTATATATTTGCTTAGAACAGACAGTACACTTTACAAGGCTTCCTTTTCTTCTACCCACATCACTACATTTTCTTGAACAACAAATACCAACTCCACGTTTCAACCACGATGGTTTAGCATAAAATTTATTTAGACAAGTTTTGCATAAAATCTGTGACATCTTCCAATTTTACCAAATAAAATATCATCGAGACAACAAAATAACCCAACATACACTGGGTTATTTTATCTTTTCTTTATTTGTGCGCGAGAGAGGACTTGCACCTCCACGCCCTTACGGGCACACCCACCTCAAGGGTGCTTGGCTACTGTTACAACACTCGCGCATGACGGCCAGTATAGGCCAAACCTTTCTTTTATTCAATAACCTCCAAAAGGAGATCAAAACGATAATCAGTATCACCAATCTTTCCCGGAACCGCAGGATACGGACTCACCTTCTCGAGAGTGATCTTAGTGCTTCCTACATAAAAGGAAGTTCCCTCTTCAACATCTTTTGAAGTGACGTGTTCACCTTCGAGTGAATAAATACTCAAAGAGACTACCGCCCTTCCCGCTTGGATACATTGCACACTCTCGGGACATCGACTGTCTTCCTTGATAGCAGAAGGCTCAATCAAAATATCATTGTATGCGATACGTTCACGAAAAGATGCGGTCACCTTCTTGCTTCCCGGGGTCACCACAGCATCAGGAACCACACTGTCGGTAGACGTAGCGATGACAACAGGAACGTTTTCAGGTACCGCTTTCGGCGGATTAATGAGGATTGTCAGTAAAATGATGAGGAGTGCGATGAGTGCTACGAGAATGAAAAGATGTTTTTTCATTATTCAACAGAAGCTTCGGCAGGAGCGGCGGCGACAGCAGCAACTGCTTTAACAGTCTTTGCATTTCGCATCTGACGGCTGATTTCTTTAGCAGCTTTGTCACGGATGTAGTAGAGCTTGGCTCGGCGAACCTTAGCGCTTCGTACCACTTCGATCTTGTCGATCATTGGAGAGTAAAGTGGGAAAATTCGTTCTACTCCTACTCCTTCAGTAACTTTTCGTACAGTGAAAGTAGCTCCAGCTTCGGTGCCATGCTTTCGTGCAAGAATAAGACCTTCAAAGATCTGAAGTCGGATCTTTCCCTTTTCATTGATGATCTGGTGAACCTTTACTACATCTCCGGAACGGAAAGTAAGCGCCTTTCGTTCTTCAGGGTTAATAACGTTCAATTTGACTGCCTTTACGTGTGCTTCTTTTTTAGGTTTTCCTGCCATATATATGTAAATTAAGTGACTTGGACTTTATCACACGAGCTTGGAAAGAGCAAATGTGAAGTCATCAGGATAGGGGGCTTCTATAGTGACTTCGTTGTTTTCCATGTCGGTAAAGGTAATTTCCCTAGAATGAAGGGCGAGGCGCTTGAAACCAAGAAGAGGTTCCCGTTTTGGGGCATACAAAGGATCGGCGACCAAAGGATGGTTGATAGCCTTAAAATGGACACGGATCTGGTGGGTACGCCCGGTCAAAGGAGATACTTCGATGAGTGTCACGTCCGTTGCAAGATTCTCTGTATCGAGCCGGTTCAACACCTTAAAATGCGTCACTGCGTCTCGAGTCTCTCCCCTGCCTCCACGCTGTGCCGACCACAGACGAAAATCTTTTCGAGAACGAGCGATAGGACGATCGATAACACCATCGTCTTCTTTAATAATTCCATATACAAACGCATGATATTTCTTTTCGATTGATCGATCTTGAAACTGTCGCTTCAAATGATTGAACCCTTCCTGAGTAAGAGCAATAAGCATCACACCAGACGTGTCGCGGTCCAAACGATGCACAATACCAGGACGCTTGATGGGCATCTTAGCAGTATCAGCAAATACGATAGGCTCCCCCACTTCTGCCGCCTGCGGAAAGTGTTCGGTAACCCAATCCGAAAGAGTCACTTCTTCGGTGCGACCATCACTATGCACAACCAAACCCGCCGGCTTGTTGATGGCGAGGATGTGGGAGTCTTGATGGAGGATGGTGATTTTATTCTTCTTTGAAGACATATGTTGCTACCATAACAGAAAAGGGCCTGCACATCCATGTGCAGGCCCTTACAACACTTCATCCGCCAATTCCGCCGTAATCGCTTGTTCCCAAGTGAAGCTGGTATCCCCTTTGTCAGCGAGGATATGAGCAACCTGCTCATCAGTGAGTTTGGTTCGCAATTTCAGCAATGCAGCTTTTTTCTTATTAAGAACAAGTAACCGTCGATATGCCTTACGAGGAATCCTCCCTTCAGAATCGAGATGGGCCGAAGAAAGCGAGAGTTGAATCGGATGGATCTTTATCCTAAATCCTTCGGTCAAAGGAACTAATCTCTTCTTGCAAGAGATAAAGACATAGGCGGCTGCAGAAGCAAGGAGTTCTCCCTTCGCTTTTGCAACCACTTGCTTCTTACTCGCAAGAATAAGATCGATGAGTTCGAACGCCTTTGAAGGATCCCCTCCGCGACAATATCCGAACTCAAAGATAACCTCATCACCTTTCGCATCTCGAAACCTTTCGATGATCTCTCGAAACTGATCAGCTGAAGTCAGTTCCGTCGTAGTATCAGCACTTTCGTCGTGCCGCCCTATCAGAATAGTCGTTTTCATCTTTACCCCTTTCTAAGGTTGATTGTTGATTTTTTACAGTAAGTGTGTCACACTTCCACACTGAACCTAGCATACATTGTGCTGGGGGACAACAACACAACAAAACAAAACAAAGAAGAAAGAAGTATGCTAAAAAGTAACCTGACACCGATCCGTACCCAACGAGCCCTTGAAATAGCCATGGGAACTCGCCCCTGGGGAGCCCCGCCAAGTCTCATCGGGTGCGCACCACTGTTCACCTCGGAAGACGACCTCGGCGTCAAGCTCACCTCCTCGGTGGAACCGAGGTCAGCAAAAAAGCGCAAATCGCGCAAAAAGAAGTAGCCTCGGCTACGACCCATCCAACCGCAGTCACCCGCCCCCGGCGAGCGACTGCGGTTTTTTTCTTTCCTTATTTTTACCGAAAATCTGTGCGCGATGCAGGACTCGAACCTGCGACCTTCTCAGTGTAAATGAGTTGCTCTACCAACTGAGCTAATCGCGCTTGAAACTCTTCGAACGTTTTTCTTTATATCATACTTATGGTGCCCCCGCTAGGAATCGAACCTAGAATAACGGCTTAGAAGTCCGCAGTTATATCCATTTAACTACAGGGGCATTGGGTACAACATCGGTTGTACAAAGCGATCATAACGGATTACTGTCGATTCTCAAAGAAAGCAGAAATACGATCCACGCGCTTAATGGTGGATTCACCATCCTCCGAAGCATTTCCTCCAACCGATGAACTTTCTCCACTTTTTCCTAAAGAGAAGAAGAGATGCGTGCTCACACCGATCACTGCAAGAACAAGTATAGTAAATACGATCATAAGACGCTTCCAATCACGATGAGGATGTATAGGATTCCATGAAAAGTGAATGTGTTTTTGATTCATATTATTCTGTGGTTAAAACAGGAACCGAAAGTGTGAATGATCCTTCCCATCCGGAAGTAAACATCACTCGTGATAATACTAGAGGATATTTTGATCGTTCAAAGCGTGCCAAAAGTGTATTAAGATTTTCAAACGATCCATTAGCTTCGATAACCATACTGAGCATCTTGATGGGACTCGATCCATCAGAAACACTCTCACTCAAAGAAAGTGTATCGCATGAAAGTGAGAGCTCTGCGCAGGCAGATTCGATCGACGAAACAAACTCTGCCTGTTCTCCATCTTTTATGAAATACGAAGAAAGCTTTCCTCGAGCTTCCCCTTCTTCTTTGATAAGATTATCAGCATTTTTAATTTCTCCGGCAAAGTTATGTCGCTTCTCCCCCATCTTGATAAGAGAATAGAAAAGATACGCATAGAGTGCACCGAGAAGTACCACACTACCCGCGAGAGTGATGAGAGTGATTGTAGTTGGTGATAATTTTTTCATATAGTTATGGTAGTGCTATCTGAATAGTAAACGGAGCATCGACACTCTTTGCAATATTATCGATGGGAAGCGAAGCATTCTTAAATTCTTTCTGTGTACGAAGAGTGGAATGGAATGAGATGAGACTCGCACGTGTCGCCGCTTTACCCCTGATCGTCACTTGCTTATCAACAATTTCAATCGCTTCTATTACTATGCCGTCATTTTTTTTGGCAAAAATATCGCTGATGATCTTCCCTGCCGGATAGGTTGCTTTCATTTCGGAAACACGCACTTCGAGATAATCAACTAAGACTTTGTTCGATGCGGAAAGTCTGGCAGCTTCATCGATCGAAGCTTTCGAATTCTTCTGTTCAGCTTCTTGCTTCTTCTCTTCCAAATTGTTTATCTCCGAATTCTGACTTACATATGAAGGAAAGAGTCCGACCCCCGCGATAACAAGTAGAATACACAAGAAAGAAACAATGGTAACAGAAAGTCGAAGATTGTATTCTTTGATCAAAATCTTTTTTTCTTCCTGTGGTAATAGATTAAGCATAGTTTTGTATTATTCGTTTTCAGGGAGTGCAAGTCCAATTGCAGTACCGAAATTAATTGCCATCGTAAGTGGAACAGGTGGCACATATTCCTCAACAGACGCAATATTCGCCCACACGTTACCCGCCTCAATCGGCACATGAAGCGACTGCGCAAGATATTCTTTGAATCCCAACGTAAGCGCTTCTTTACCAGCAAGAATAATTTTCTGAATGGATTCAGTTGCATCTACACTGACACGATGTTTGTTCCAATATATGTATACTTTTTCCATCTCCTGACGGAAAGCAGATGCCGTACTAATGAGCGCAGATAATACTTCATTGTCATCGGTACGAGTAAATCCTTTTGATTGCTTGAGCTTTTCAGCTTCTTCCACACTTAGAGAAAATTGTTTTTGAAGTGCTGTCACGAAATCAATTGACCCAATAGGAACTGTTGAAGTGAATTGCACCGCACCCTTACTGATAATAAACACGGTCGTCTTGGTGGTATGAATATTAACAATCAGATACGTATTCTGATCACCACGAGTAACCAGTGCTCTCGATAATCCTTGTGCTTCGATGAGAAAAGAAACAGGAGTAAGACCACACTCATGAAAGAATGTGATGTACGCATTGATCACCTCAAGAGGAAGCACGGTCACGGCAACTTTTACAAAACCTTCTTTGGTACTATCACCGATGAGACGATAATCAAAAATAACATCTGCACCGGAAAGAGGTACATTTTCCTCCAGAGAAAATTCGATCGAGCTTCTCATACTTGTTTCCGTACCAAATTCGATCTCAGTATCAAAAAGATATGCCTTGTCTTCAGGTAAAGAAGCCTTGATGTATTCGAGTTTGTATTCCTTCTTCCACTTTTTAAGAATTTCTTTTGCCTCTTTGTGATCTCCTTCTGCGATAAGAAATGGCTCTGTGAGAGTGGCTTCAGCATACTTCCCTACTTCGAGGCGTGATCGATCGGTGATCTCTATCATACGAATAGCGAGAGGAGAAATATCTATACCAACCGACGCAAGGTCTAGGAATTTTGGTGCGGGAAAATATTTTGAGAAAAAGATATGCGCTGACATCTCTTAAATTATATCACAGAGCGTACTAGGAAAGACGACTACCTGAAGCAATAGGAGAAGTAGGTTCGATGAGAGAAAAGTTTCCTTCAGTATCAGAAACAGCCATGATCATACCGTTGCTTTCAAAACCTCGAATGGTACGTGGCTCAAGATTGGTAACAAAAGGAAATTTCTTTCCGACAAGTGTTTGAGGATCGGGAAAATGTATCGCGATACCAGAGAGGATCTGACGTGGAGCTTCTTCTTTGAAATCCACCGTGAATCTGATGAGCTTGTCTGCACCTTCTACTTTTTCAGCAGTGAGAATCTCTCCAATCTTTATTTCTACCTTTTTGAAATCGTCTATATTGATCATGCGACAAGTATATCGTTATTTTTTCTGTCTAAAAAGCTCTTGAGAATGAGTGCTGCTGCAGAAGCATGAGTCTTCTCTCCCCCGCCCTGAATATGGCGTGCTTCGACGGAAGTCATGAACTCGGGTTCAAAATGTACCGGCATCCCCGCTTTGTCTGCAAGCTCTTCTGCAAAAAGACGTGCTTTTTTCATGATGGGATTATCTACTCCTTCAAAATTCTTTGATTCACCAATGACGATCTCGGACACCTTCTTTTCGGAGACAATCGACAATACGTCGTCGATAAGTCCCGCCCCGCCCATGAGAGTGGCCTGTGGGAACGCCATGGTGCCATCATCATTCGACACACTGATACCAACATGCTTTTCGCCAAAATCGATGCCGAGGTATTTCATGCGTCCATAGTATGCGGAAACACAGATTGATACAATAGCAGAATGTCTGAACAATATATCAGAAAACCTAATACACAATGTAGAATATGCAAAAAACCAATCTACCGAAGACCTTGCCAAATAATGCAAGGTGGAGTATTTTGTGGAGTAGTCTGCTACGGTAATTCTAATAGAAAAGAAACTCCATGCCTCGTCTGTGGCAAACCAATCATGGCTAGTTTTAATAAGAAGACCTGTAGCAGAAGCTGTGCAAACATTCATAGAGCCGGCATTACCTACAAAAACAACAGACCACACGATAAAGTAAAGTATCAAAGGGGCCTGAAAGTAAGGCTGTTGGATGATAGAGGAGAAAAATGTGCGCGCTGCGAATATGCAAAAATCGAGATATTGCAGATACATCATAAGGATAGGGATAGGGAAAATAATGAGCTATCCAATCTGGAACTTATTTGCCCCAACTGTCATTATGAAGAACATTTTTTAGAAAAAAGTTGGTTAAAAAAACGGAGGAGTGGCTCGAGAGGTTGATGGCACCGCACTTGAAATGCGGCATCCGGGAAACTGGATCGTGAGTTCGAATCTCACCTCCTCCGCACAGTAATACTATCGGGTTGATTGAACATCAGATTGAATGGAGAACGCAAGGTAAAACCTAGCGTTTTTTCATTTAGTGAGCAGTTCTGAAGTAGGAAACAAAGAAAATGCAGTTTTAAGCACTTCAGAACTTGTTAAATCTACTTTCTTAAAAAGTGGACAGAGGTTGAAATTAGTGTAATCTACCCCTGAACCTCAACCCACCTGAAAGGAGGTGAAAAATGAAAGAGTATCTTCTACATGACACATTGGGTCAGTACCTGTGCAATCTACGAACGTGTGCTGGCTTATCCCAAACCGAACTGGCAAGCAAAATCCGTCCGACTCACAAAAACGGAAACAAGTTTGTCTCTCGAATGGAAAAAGATGAGCAAACTCCAACCGCAGAAGAATTGGTCAAGATCGCCGAAGCAGTTGGATGCGACAAGGACATGCTACTGGAGGCAAGCCATTACTTTGCTCAAGGTAACAGTGCAGACGACAAGATCGACCTTCGCCCTCTCCTTACCAAGCTTGGGCAGGCTGCAGACCTCGTCACTCCCCAGCACCTCGCAGTCGCGATTAAGCATTTCGTTGCCCTCAGTAAAGTCGGAGGGGTATGATCCCTCAGAACGCTCCGGTTTCGGCTGGGGCGTTTTTTATTTTATTCAGATATTTACCAAGAGAAAGTAAGTTCTCCTTAATTATTTTCCAATCCACAGTTCTGAACGCATCTAACCACTCCCGCAAAATATGACTTTCCTTGTATAATATGACTATGGAAATCCCCGAAGTAAAACTAAACAGAGCAAAAGAACTCATTCACACAAGTAGGCATATTGCACTTGCTACCACAAACGCAGACGGTTCACCTCACAATAGTCCTGTTAGATTTTTCTATGATGAAAAACTTGAAAATATATATTGGGGTTCAAATACCGAAGCGTTGCATTCTCAAAACATATTAAGAGCGGGTCAGATATTTGCGGTTTTATTCGACAGAATAGAATTTGGTGGTGTGTATATAAAATGTGAAGATGGTCATATACTTGAAGGCTATGAATTAGAAGCAGGACTTCAGATTACTAACGCTTCTAGGACAAAGGAGGGACAACAAAAAATTACCCCAGATTATTATTCAGCAGGAAGTGTCCAAAAAATGTGGTCAGCAAAAATTACTAATTTGTGGATAAATATGCCCATGAGAGATGAAAATGGCTATATATTAAGAGATGAGAGAGTGGAATTGGAAAGAAGTATTTTACTAAAAAATATTTAAATATAAATAGACAGATACGTATATTTGACCACTAAAACGAGGAGGGGTATTATATTACATATGTCTGATCTCCAATTTGAAGAAAATAATGTTTCAGCATTTCAATCAAGAATAATCCTTGGTAAGGCAGTAACACCCAAGATGATCACCTTTCTCATCAATAGGGGTATTGTCAAAGATCAGAAAACTGCCGGAAAATTTCTACTTGGTATATGTATAATTTTTATACTTGCCTCTATTTTAATACTTGCCGTATTTGTTTTTGATGTAAATCTTACAAAAAAAGATACCCGCAACGGTCCAGGAATAGGACCCCTAAAAGAAAGAATATGAGAAAAGGATTCACATTAATAGAGCTGTTGGTTGTCATCTCCATTATCGGACTTTTATCAAGTATCGTATTAGCATCACTGAATACAGCAAGGCAAAAAGCTGAGATCGCAAAGGTAGCATCAGAAATGAAAAGTATCCAATTAGCGCTTGAATTGTATTATGACAGCAATAATGAATACCCTAATAATCCGCTATCAGATGTAAATCCATATAGCACCGGAAATTTCACTTCTGGACTCGATCCTTTGGTCACTAGCGGATATCTTCCACTGGTTCCGACGTGGGACACAAATAAATATGAATACTTCTATTTTGTAGGTGACATACCTTTACTCGGTTATACTTGCGGAGGAGTGACCCCTACGTCTTACCTACTCGTCATAATAGATGTGGTAAACGCTTCAGTATTTCCTTTAGGTGTACTTGATGATGGTGTTGGTGGTCTTACAGGATACTACTGCATCTCTTCCTAGTAGCTTACTCAGTAGCACGTGATATAATTCTTTTATGGAATCAATGATCTCCTGGAAAGCATACGAGTACATTCACGAGCCTAAAAGTGCTGATTGGTATTGGGCACTTGGCATCATCGCACTTGCTGTCGCGGGAGCTGCGATAATTTTCGGAAACTATATTTTCGCAATTCTCGTTCTCATCGTCGCGATTTCTCTTGCCATCCACGCACATCATCACTCCCCTCGTCTTGTCGACTTTCAACTGAATGAACGAGGAGTAAAGATCGATCATATTTTCTATCCCTACAAAACACTCGAATCATTTGATATCGAAACCCACGAGACCGAGATCGGAACTTTTGCTAAAATCTTCATCAAGTCCAAAAAAACCATGATGCCCCTCATCGTGATCCCTATAGCCGAGGTTCACCCTGAAGATGTGCGCGAATATCTTTCGATCTTTCTCGAAGAAGGTGAGCATACTGAAAGCGTGGGACATCGTCTGCTTGAATGGCTCGGATTTTAGTTTTATTTGATTTTTATATTGATACCCGTGCTCGCGGGTTATAAAATGAAGGGATGGTGAGGAAGGAATTAAGAAGACAAGCCGAAAAATTGAGAGATGATGGGAAATCCTATCAAGATATCTCGCGTGAATTAGGTGTGGCAAAAAGTACGCTTTCGTATTGGTTTAATACTACCTCTCATTACTTGGACACATCAGAGAAACAACTGGAACATCTTAAAAGAGCTCGTATTTTGGCTCTAGAGGCAATACAAGATAAACAAACAAAGAAGAGGCTGGACTTGGAAAAAAGTGTTACTTTAGATTTTAGTGCTCGTGATATTAATTCACTCTTTACGAAGAAAATTGCTCTTTCTATGCTGTATTGGGCAGAAGGAACAAAGCACAAAAGAGCCGGAGGTCTAACCTTCACAAATACCGATCCCATGCTTATAAAAACATTTGTCTCACTTCTTAAAACCGTATTCGATATTGATCTATCAAAAATAAGATTGCGATTAGCCATACATAGTTACCACAATGAAAAAGAGTGTAAAATATTCTGGTCAAACCTTACAGGAATCGAGTTGGATCAATTCAATAAAACATACTTGAAACCAAGAAGTCTTACGAAGAAATTCCGGCAAAACTTCATGGGAATCTGCTTTGTATATTATCCAAATGGTGGTATAAGAAAGGAGATATTAGAAATCGGCAGACAATATTGCAGCCACATATCGCTCCCGTAGTTAAATGGATATAATAGTAGCTTGCGGAGTTACTGTTCCAAGTTCGATTCTTGGCGGGAGCACATGATTACATTCAATAGGAGTATGTGGACTATATAAAATAGACCAACAAAAAAACCGCTCTACATTTGAGGCGGTTTTTTTGTTTCTTTCTTAGCTTAGCTTCTTAATCGCCTTCGCGAGACGTGATTTCTTTCTTGAAGCGGTGTTTTTCTTGATAATTCCGTTCTTGGCTGCCTTGTCGAGTGCTTTGTAAGCAAGAGTAAGAGCCTCTTTGGTTCCCTCTTTAGTCTTTGAAACAACGAGCTTCTTGACAACTTTTACGGTCTTCGCCATCTTCTCCTTTGCGGCGAGATTGACGACACGCTTTCGCTTTGATGAGCGGAGCGCTTTCTTTGCTGATGATGTGATTGGCATAGGGGAAAATTAACACAATACTGTATAATACGCAAATGATATCCCGTATTTCAGGCGCCCTCATACAGCTCGAGCTCAAGTTCGCCATCATCGACGTGGGAGGAATTGGCTACAAAGTATACGTCGGAGGCGAGTCTTTGGAGGCACTTGCCGGAAATCTTGGTCAGAATGTCTCTCTTTTCACCTACCTCGCTGTTCGAGAGAACGCCCTCGACCTCTATGGTTTCAAAAATCAAGAAACCCTCTCGATGTTCGAGATGCTCATCACTGTCTCAGGTATTGGACCAAAATCCGCTATGGGCATCTTAGCAGTCGCATCCGAACACACCATCCGTGAAGCCATCGTAAACGAAGACACTTCATACCTCACCAAAGTCTCAGGCATTGGAAAGAAAAATGCCGAAAAGATCGTCCTCGAACTCAAAGGTAAGTTCAAAGATGACGATTACACCATCGGTTCCGGAAAAGATGTTACCAAAGAAGCACTTGCTGTGGATGCTCTCAAGTCACTTGGTTTCGACGAACGCGAAGCTCGTGATGCGGTGAAAAAAATGGACAAAGAACTCTCTGCGGAAGAAATGATCAGAGTTGCTCTTCGGGAAATAGGTACGAAACGATAGCCTGATAGGTTTTCTCTGCCATGTTCGTAGAGGTCTCATCAAATTTTTCTTTGCCAAAAATCGGCTCATAAATATATCCGTATTCGATAAGGATTGCAGGAACATCGAGCGTGCCGTAGCGTCCCATCGCAATAAGTTCCTGCGCCTCAAGAACAGTTCCCTCTTCCGCCTTCAAAGTGCTTGGTTTGTATGATTTTTCAAGACTCTTTTTTACTTCTTCTGCAAATCCACGAGACTCAACAGAATTTGAAAATTGTTTTTCGGGAATATAAATCGCGAATCCGGAATATTTACCAGGGATCTTTCGATTCTTTCTTGTATCGTCATTTATATGAAGATGCACGATAAAGTCCACACCATTTTCGTCGGACCATTTGTTGATACCATAAAGATAGGTAGCAGCTTCTTTGGAAGCACTATTATGCTCCACACCTTTTACCTCAACAAGTTCTCCGCTGTCGACTTTTGCAATAGCCTCAACCTTCTTTTGATACTGCCAATCCATAATCTTATCCGCGTTCTCAAAATACAAAGAGAAAAGTGGATCGAACCCGTTTGCATCACGAGTCATGACTGCTTCAAAACGTGAATCGGCTACAAGAAGTTCTCCTAACCTACGACCAATCTCGACAACAAGATCTCTTTCCTTACGATCTAGATATACTGCACCGCCTGTTTCTGGTTCGTGTCCGGGGACTATCAAAATTCTGAAAGGTTTGTGAGGTTCGGGTTTTTGTTCTGAAAAGAAAGGAGTTGGGCTGGTAAAGGGGGCCAAGAGAAGTATCGCCAGGAGTGCGATGGCGAGAATATACAGCTTATGCATAATGTCAGTATATGCCGGAATTACCCGAAGTCGAAACTACCGTCAGAGGACTACAGAAATACGCTGTCGGCAAGACGGTGGTTGATTGCTGGACCGATTACAACAGTGCATTCCACAAAGACAAGGAAAATATCAAGGACCCTCGGTATTTTGTGAGTTTTAAAAAGAAGTTGGTGGGTGCAAAAATAATTGGAGCAGACCGACGCGCAAAAAATATTCTCATTCATCTTTCAAATGGCTACACCCTACTCATACATATGAAGATGACGGGGCATGTTTTGTATGGAAAATACACCTTCGACAAAAAGAAGAAAAAAGATCCATGGACTCCCGCAACAGACAGTGGACCTCTCGCCGATCCATTTAATCGCTTCATCCATTTTGTCATCACACTTGATGGGCATCACCTCGTACTTTCTGATATGAGAAAGTTTGCTAAAGTAACGCTCGTCGAAACATCTCTTCTCGATTCTTCCCTCCACACCGCACATCTTGGACCTGAACCGCTCACAAAAAGTTTTGATCTTAAAAAGTTTATCGAGCGTCTTTCAAAAAATACTAAGATGTCGAAGATGCCAGAGGGCCCCATCAAGTCAGCACTCATGGATCAAGAACTTATCGCGGGTATTGGGAATATTTATTCCGACGAAATCCTCTGGCGAGCAAGTGTACATCCTGAATCACGTTTCTCCGCCATTCCCACAAAGCAGATATCCCTCATGTTCACCGCGATGAAAGAAACTCTGAAAAAAGGAATCGACTTTGGCGGGGACTCGATGTCCGACTATCGCAATCTCGATGGTGAGCGTGGAAAGTTTCAAGAACATCACGAAGCATATAGACGAACAGGAAAACCGTGTAGAAAAAAAGGATGTAAAGGAACCATCGTTCGGAAAGTTATCCGTGGAAGAAGTGGGCATTTTTGTGACACCCACCAGAAACTTTTTTCTTAAATATTTAACATTCGAAAGATTGCGACCGCCCCCGCAACCGAAACATTCAGAGATTCTTTTTCTCCCATCATTGGGATTTCAAGAACAGCGTCACACCTATCAAGCACATTTTCAGAAATCCCCGAAACTTCCGTACCCAAAAGAAGAACTGTCTTCCCTTTCATTTTGAATTCCTTGTAATCAATAGACTTTTCACTTTGTTCAAGTGCAACAATTTCATATCCTTCTTCACGTAGTTTTTTAAAAAGAGTTTCTGTATCGGAAACATATTCATACGAAACATTGTTTTCTGCGCCAAGCGATATTTTGACAAAGTCTGCACGAGCTCTGTTAAAGCGATCGATAGGAGTCGGAGTGGTACCCACAAGGAATATCTTTGAAATCCCCGCGCAATCTGCGGTACGGAAAAGACTGGCAGTATTTTGCACACTTCGTATATCAACAAGAGCGATTGAAATTTTCTCCATATGCCGTATACTAGCATCATGTTATCGATTGTCACTCCATTTCCCTTTCTTCTCGATTTTTCTTTCTTTGCGCCACTTCTCTTGCGACTTACACTTGGTATTTATGTGCTTGCGATAGGGTTTTCGGCAAAACATAAAGCTGATGTAGAAATACCTGTCGAACTTTCTCCACTTCATGTCGCATACCGTGCCCTCTTTATCGCAGCCGGCATTTCTCTCATCATCGGTATCTACACACAAATCGGAGCCATTGTAGTAGTAGTACTTCTTATGATTGCAGGCATTTCTGACAAACGAGCGCGCATCACCACCGAGCTCAATCGAGCAGAACTTTCACTTCTTCTCGTCATCGCACTTTCTTTGATGATAACGGGGGCAGGAGCATTTGCCCTCGATCTTCCTCTCTAATTTAGAATTGTTGAAATAAAGCACTGTTGTGATAAAGTGTCAAAATAAACGTTTTTCAAAACGATTTTGCGCCCGTAGCTCAGTCGGTAGAGCAGCTCCCTTTTAAGGAGATGGTCGTAGGTTCGATTCCTACCGGGCGCACCCTTTACAAAATCAAAGTCCCAACCCCCATCTTTCCATCTCAACCCACAGATCCTTCTCTCCTCGATGCGCATCGTGATACATGGAAACCAAATCAGAAAGCATCACATCTACTTGTTCGTCTGAAAAGTTTCCGGAGGCCGCTTTTGCCTTACTAAAAACAAATGGAGATAGTTCCGCTTCTTTAGCATCTTTTGAAACACTCGCTACTTTCAAAGCTTTCATTTGCCACCATATAATACCGTGAATCTCTTCGGCGGCATTTCCTTTTTTCTTGGCCTCCATAAGAAGCATCCACAGTCGTTTCTTGTCACGAGAAAGAAGTGCGTCGGAAACTGCAAATGGATTGTATTCTTTTTTCTTGATTTTTTCTGCACCAGAGAATTCTTGCACTTTCTCGGCATATTTTTCCATCTTGGTGAGAGTCTTCTTATCAATCTCCTTCTCGAGGAATATGAAAATATTTTCAGATTCTTTAATTTCTTGAAGTCCTTCAACTATTTCTTCTTTAATGTCTTTGGATTCAAAAATATTGTCATAGAACACAATATACTTTGAAGCAAAAAGTCCCTGCCCTGCAACAAGTGATGAAATAGGATTCTCAGAATAGTTTCCTGTGGTGATGCGATAGAAAAGCGCGTCAGGCTTTTTCTTTTGAAGAGCATCAGTAAGAGCGCGCGTCTTGTCGCGAGCTTTTTCGTAATCAGTGCCGTGCATTAGATAAATCATAGATGGGCATCTTCAAGGGCACTTGAAGATGCCCATCTCTCCAGCTCTCCCCAATTATTTCCCGTAGAACCATTCACCACAATTGGAACACCTTTCGATTCCTCGAGAGTGAGAACGTCTTCCATAATCTTTTTTATTTCTGGTACTACTTTTTCTTTCACACTCTCGTGAATTTCGAGATCGAGCTCATCGTGAACTTGAATGAGCAAAAACACTTTGTCCTCGAGTTTGTTTTTACGAATATATGCATCAATACGCACCATCGCCACTTTTATAAGATCTGCCTGAGTTCCTTGGATCGGTGCATTCACCGCCATACGTTCTGCAGATGCACGCATAAATGGCAATTTTGATTTGATCTCAGGAAAATAGCGACGACGACCAAAAAGCGTCGTGGTGTAACCGATTTCTTTTGTAATCACTTTCACCTTCTCGATCCATTCTGCGAGCTTGGGGTAAGTATTAAAATAATCACAAATAAAATTTTCCGCTTCTTCTTTAGAGCTCCCAAGATTCGAACGAAGCGCGTTCACCCCCATTCCGTACAAAATACCGAAGTTGATCACTTTTGCTTTGCGACGCATATCACTCGTCACTTCATCCAGTGGAACCTTGAATACCTGAGATGAAACAGCGCTGTGCACATCGAGCCCTTCTTTGAAAATACTGATGAGTTTTTCATCATCTGCGAGAAAGGCCGCAATACGAAGTTCAAACTGTGAGTAGTCGAATGATGCAAAAGCAAACCCATCTTCCGCCACAAACGCATTGCGAATAGCCCGTCCAAGCTCGCTCTTGATCGGGATATTTTGAAGATTTGGATTGATAGATGCCATACGCCCTGTCGCTGCTCCCATTGCCAAAAAGCGTGTATGTAAGCGACCATTCTCATCAGCTAATTTAGGAATACTGTCTATATATGTAGAAAGAAGCTTGGCGAGTTCTCGATACTCCAAGATGAGTGCAATGATGGGATGACTGTCCTTCAATTTCAAAAGTTCGGACTCTTTGGTACTCCGCGCACCACCTGAAGTTTTCTTCATACCTTTGACGGTCAGATTGAGTGTATCGAACAAAACTTCTCCGAGTTGTTTAGGAGATTTGATATTGAACTCGGTGCCCGCGTGTTTGTAGATATCTTTTTCGAGTTGATCGAGGGTGGTGTGATATTTTTTTGAAAGATTCTTCAGATATTTTTTATCAATCTTTACTCCGCGTTCTTCCATTCTTTCGAGAACAGGAATGAGCGAAAGTTCGAGATCATATATCTTTTTAAGACCATCTAGATCGATTCTTTTCTTGAGAGCTTCAACGGCTTTCTCTTCATCAGACTCATTCGCAACATCAAGAAGGTCGCTGTGTTTTGGATCAGCGACTGTCGAGTCTACCACCGACACAAGCACCGCAACTTCTTTTGAAATTGGAATTTCTTTTGCATCGTATCCCTTGTCACCACTTCCCTGTATCTCTTCTGCATCATACGAAAGCCCTACTACTTTTTTTCCTTTCTTCGAAGTTACCGTTTTTTCATCAAGTGATTCTTTCAACTTGATACCGAGTGTTCTGAATTCAAACTTTTTAAATATTCCTTCTGCTTTTTCGATATCGATATTTTCTCGAAATGTTTTTTCTGGAAAAACAAAATCTATAGGAGCATCGCGACGAATAGTTGCGAGCATTTTGGAAAACAACGCTTCTTCTTTACCTTCTTTTAATAATCCAAGAATTCGATCAGTGATTCCTGCTTTCTTGAAAGAGGCAAAATTATCTTTCTCATCCTTCGCGAGTGCTTCATATATACCTTCGATAGATCCAAACGTAGTGATCAAAATTGTCGCAGTCTTTTCTCCAATTCCTTTTATACCCGGAATGTTGTCGGAAGGATCTCCACGAAGCCCTTTGTAATCGGGAATCATTTCAGGACCAAAACCGAATCGTGCGAGCACGGCTTTTTCATCGTACAAAATAGTATCTTTGATTCCCTTCTTCAGAGTGAAGACTTTTACTTTTTCACCATCAACAAGCTGAAGTGTGTCCATGTCACCCGATGCAATAATAATTTCTACATCTTTCCGGTCCTTCAAAAGTTCGACAATCGTTCCAAGCATGTCGTCCGCTTCAAAACCTGCTTTGTCATATATTGGAATACTGAGAGCATCGAATATTTCACGAGAAGTGTTGAGTTGGGTGATGAGAGGGCTCTCAAGTTCTTTTCGTGTTCCTTTGTATTCTGCGTACACATCATGGCGATGAGTCTTCCCCGCCAAGTCATAGCAAGAAATGATGTAGTCCGGATTGAACTCCGAAACAATACGCAAAAGCATGGTAGAAAGCCCATACAAGGCTCCCGTTGGCTCACCTGAAGCCGTCGCAAAATCCGGCAAGGCATGATACGCACGGTGAATAAGAGCATGGCTGTCTATGAGGACTAGTTTTAGAGGTGTCTTCATTATATGCCCATCATATCAGGAAACTCGACAGTACGAATATGCTCGGAAACGAAAGAAAAACGAATGATTGGAGTAGTCGGTGGAAGTGCTTCAATGACTCTTTCTGGCCATTCAACGAGAATGAGATGTGAAGGATCTTCAAGATCTCGCTCGAATCCAATAGCATTGAGTTCCTCTCCCGACTCGAGTCGATATGCGTCTATATGTATGAGCACTTTGAAAGGAAAATCTTCTCCTGCAACACGAGCGTCTATGGGATATCTTTTTTCTATAACAAAAGTGGGGCTGGTGACATGTTCAGATATACCAAGAAGCTCAGCAATACATTTTGTAAAAGCTGTTTTCCCAGAACCAAGATCTCCAGAAAAACCAAAGGTGTTTGAAGTAGGTTGTGCGCAAAGATATGCAACAAAAAGTTCTGCAACTTTTTTCGTATCAGAAAGAGAATGTGAAATATGAATCATGTGGGGAGTATATAAAAAAACAGGCCGATGCGCGAACGCACCGGACTGTTGTATTTTTTTGGGGGAATACCCCCGAATGAACTTTAGCGACCACCGCGGCTGTTGCGCATAGCAGAGAGAACTCCTCCTCCGCCACCACCACTGCGCGATCCGCCGCCGGAACCAGAGGTGGTGGTAGTACGTTGCCCCCCACCACCGCGGCTGTTGCGCATAGCAGAGAGAACTCCTCCTCCGCCACCACTGGAACCGTTTCCTGTGGGGCGATATCCATTTGGATCGACCGCCGCGTTCCCCCCCTGCGGGAAGACGAGGCCAGACCCATTGCCGGGTGCGCGGATGCGCTCGGCAACAGAATTCGGGCCTAGCGGAGGAGGCACTCTTGGTGGACGACTCCCCGAAGGACCACTGGTGGTACCAGAGGTGCCACCAGTGCCACCGCCGAAGTTGGCGTTGAGGCCGTTTGAACTGGAGGTCGTGTTCGTGTTCGTGGCATTGAGGTAGTTATCAATCTTGATGTTGATGTCTTGGTCCTGCCGTGACTGCTGATGCTGATTGCCCCCAGTATAACTGCTGTGATTTCCCCCCGAGTTACCCCAGGAGTAGCCGCCGCCACGTTGTGGTTCGCAATAAGGGCGAGGGCGGGGTACTGGCTCGCAGTAGGGTTCCGACTGCCGGTACACAACCCGCTGCGGGTAGTATTGCGGCGGCTCGATCCAGTTGCTGCGAGTCTCGCAGTGTTGCTGACGACCCGAATCCCAACCCCACCCTTGCTGACCGCTTTGGGAGAGGTTGACATCAACATGAAGGTTGATCAAGCTTCCGAGAAATGCCGTGGCTTGCTTGAAAAAACCCGGACGAGGAGGGTCAGGAGGAGACAACTTGCCCACATGGGGTTTCGGAGGCTCTTCACGATCATCGTCAGGAGGCACAGGGTTCTTGGTTTTCTTTCCGCCACCTTCCCAGATGGCGATGACGCCCGTGAACTCATCGGTGTCCATTTCTTTGGCGAAATCCTTCGCCTCTTTGTAGTCGAGCCGCGCACCGTCTTCCCCTTGTTTCCGGTCCAGCGAGTCTTTAATACTGGTCCCTTTGGGGGTGAAGATGTAGGTGACATCATCGATCTCTCGGGTGGCCTTAGCGGCCGCATCCCAAGTGTTGTATTTTTTGACCTCCGCGTTTGCGGGGCCGACGAACAGGGTGCTCATGATGAGCGCGAGGACGAGGGTGAGGTTGGTTTTCATAGGACTGGAATCTTGTATCTTTCCAAGAGAAGTTTGTTGATGTATTACAGATCCCTCCACTAAAAATCGCACGAACTGCGGGTTTCAGAGGAGTGGAAAGGAAACTTTTTCGAGGTTGGATTTCGGGGACATCTTATCATATTTATGGCTAAAAGTCAATCCCTTCCCCGTTCCACACATAAGGTACAATGTTTACATGGTTCATTTCGATGAAGACGAGCAAAATAGAAAGATCCGAGAGCTTCGCCGCGTGGAAGAAGAGGAACTTGCCGAAATTCTCGCTAAAAAATATAACGTTGGATATGTAAATTTGAACAAGATGCCCGTGAACACTGATTCCCTCCGTGTCATGGCTGAAGGTGATGCAAAGATGCATATGGTGGCGCCCTTCGCGCTCGTTGGAAAAAAAGTCAGCATTGCAGCGGTCGCTCCACAAGAACAAAGCACCAAAGAGCTTCTCGAACAACTCACAAAAGATGGTTACATCCCCACTGTCTTCATGGCGTCACACGACAGCCTCGAAAAGGCATGGTCGCGCTATGCAGATATTAGTTTTGCTTCAAAAAGTGAAAAGGGAGCACTTGATATTTCGAGTGAAGAGATCGAGGAGTTTATAAACAACACAGGAGCAATAGATGATATCAGCAAACACATCGGTGAGGCGATCACCATGAAGGCTGCCAACCGTACTTCACGACTTCTTGTCATCATTCTCGCCGGTGCACTCTCTTTGAAATCTTCCGACGTACACATCGAACCTGAAGAAGAGATTATCAAGGTGCGATACCGACTCGATGGAGTACTTACTGAAGTGGCGTCTTTCGATCATGCGGTGTACAGCCTTTTACTTTCACGTATCAAATTGCTTTCGGGAATAAAATTAAATATCAAAGACAATTCACAAGACGGACGTTTTAGTATCCACATCGAAGCTACTGATATTGAGATCCGAACCTCTACTCTTCCCGGCTCATATGGAGAATCGATTGTAATGAGACTTTTGAATCCGCACTCTTTAGATGTACCTCTTGAAGGTATGGGAATTCCTGATGCACTCTTTAAGATATTTATGGAAGAAATTGAAAAGCCAAACGGAATGATCTTGACCACAGGTCCAACAGGTTCTGGAAAAACAACCACCTTGTATTCTTTCATGAAAAAAGTGCAGAGTCCGGAAATAAAAATAATTACCATTGAAGACCCTATCGAATATCATCTTCCTGGAATTACACAAACCCAAGTGGAACCAAAAAAGGGATATACCTT
>CALRBL010000002.1 GCA_943354075.1 Candidatus Nomurabacteria bacterium
GTTCAAGGTGCGGAGAATAACGTTTGATCCCCCCTTCCCTATAAATGCTTCATATACCTTGGGGATGGTGGTGTTTGTGATGCGGACGGTCGCGAGGCTGCTTGTAGAAGCTTTATGCACGTTCCCATTTGCTCTTTCGACGTACCAGATCGAATATCCTGAAGCAGTATCAACAAAGTCATATCCTGCAACGGGGGTGGTGGTGAGTTGTCTTACTTTCGGCATAATTCCCCCACTTGAAGAGGTAGACGAAGCGTTGTTCTCTGATTCGGATGATGTGGGGACCGTGGTATTTTCTACCAGAGAACCTGTAACTTCGTTTTCATTAGACACATCTACTGCTTTAGTGTTGGTGAGATAGAAGTATCCACCGACAACCAATACGAGGATTGTTATGAAAATCGTGACGATGACTATAAGTAAAGTTTTTCGATTCATTTGAGTACTGCTAGTTTAGCACAAAATCAATATAAGTTATTTATTGAGGAACATAGATTCTACCGACATAGCCTTTTGTGCCTGGCTGGTCAAGATTGAGAGTTACTGTTCGCAAGCCTGATACATTATGTTTCCAATCCCAAACTTTGTATGTTCCATTTCCTTCGTCGGAATATATAACAACGGCATGAAAAGGATCATCTCTCTCTGTACCATCTTGGTTTTTTAGGTAAAACCTATAATCAACCATTTCGCCAGGAACAGGTAGTCGAGCAGACCCTTTTGATGGATAATCACTTCTACCAAGGGCTCTATACTTATCACTTTGGTAGGCAGTAGAACCATATGCAACCCCCGCCTTGGTAGCTAAATCTGCAGCTCCATCAGAACAATGATCACTCGTACTACAGCTTGTTCCTTTATTTATTTCCGCGAGTATTTTTTGATTGGCAGCCCCCACACCTGCGGTTGCAGGGTTTACTTGTGGTCCGTACTCGGCATCAAGTGCATCTTTTTCAGATTGCATTTTATTCCATTTATTAAGTGCCGCTGGGTAGGCAGTATTATTTGGATCTTCAAGAGCCGCGTCATCCGCGTCAGTCCACTGCGCGTACACTTTGTTATACTTAGTCTTGATTTCACTCAATTCCACCCTCTCCAAACTCAACTCCGTACTCACCAACCTCGGACTAATCGTATTCAAAAGTACCCACGAACCAAGAGCAATCAAAAGCCCTGTGAGTGCTGCAAAGATTCGTTCCCTTCCATCAGTCTTCTTACTCCATGCATCACTCGAAACATACTGTATACCCCCAATGATGATCATGAGTACTGCAAGACCAGTACAGAGTGCAATACCTAACTTAAACATTCCATCGAGATATTTACCAAGAGTGTTGTCATCTATCTTGTTGATGTTTTGTACGTATCCGTCGATGGGGGCGAGGGAGTGATAGTCGACAGCTGAAGAGGGGGTAGGAAAAAATAGTGTTGAGAGTGCTATGAAAAGTAAAATTATTGAACGCATTTTATTTTAATTAAATTGGTTTTATTAGTGGGTTGGGGTCAACCCCTGCTCCACTATCCACGCTACTATTATTACCAGTGTTGGTTGGGGTTGGGCTGCTTGGAAGTACGAAGAAAGATTCTTTTTTTTCTTTTGAAAGATTAGTGAAATCTCCTCCTCGGTAGTAGTCAATGACGACATTGTCATAGGTATTTCCAACCTGACCTTTGTTATAAAAATCTATTACCGGCTCTCTTCCTCCCGATGCTGTTCTGTTAACCACCGCACTTCCTCTGTCGGCAGCAATATAATATCGAGGGCCATTAGGAGTGTTTATGGTTATTCTACTTCCGTAAGGAATAAGAGCTGGGTCTACAGCGGCAACACCGACAGTAGTTGCACTGGCAGCTCGAAGTCTCACTCCTGTGCTGCTTCTAAGTGCATCAGTATCGGGATCACTATAGCGTTCCCCTGCGTAATAATAAGTGCTTCGTACTCGCATACTTCCATCCTCGTTGTATGTTGGAGTAAAGTTAGGGTCTCTTGGACCGATTGTTCCGGGTGTCGAATCAAGATTAACGCGATCTTCTGCGTATCGTGGTCCAATCGTACTTATCTCCTCAATCTTTACATCCTGCAAACTCAACTCCGTACTCACCAACCTCGGACTAATCGTATTCAAAAGTACCCACGAACCAAGAGCAATCAAAAGCCCTGTGAGTGCTGCAAAGATTCTCTCTCTTCCATCAGTCTTCTTACTCCATGCATCACTCGAAACATACTGTATACCTCCAATGATGATCATGAGCACTGCAAGACCAGTACACAGTGCAATACCTAACTTAAACATTCCATCGAGATATTCACCAAGAGTATTATCATCGATCTTGCTGATGTTCTGTACGTAACCGTCGATGGGGGCGAGGGCGGTGTACCCAGTATCTGCGAGAGCGATGTTTACGAAAAGAAGAAATGTAAGGCAGAGAAATGCTTTTTTCATTTTATATTAAAAGTTTATTGACAAGGTGTTTCTCATCATTTGTAGAAGGTGTGTTGAGTTGCTCACCGATACTCCGATGATCGCAGTTCCCTGTTGTCCGGTGGTATTACGAAGTGTGGCAAAGCTCTGAGTTTTCGGTACAGGAATATTTGATCCATTGATCGACCATATATATGAAAACACTCCGTCTGCCAAAGACGGTGCACTTCCAGAGAAAGGAATGGCTGTAACAGTCACTTCTTTTTCTTTCAAAGAAAATCCTGTTCCAGAAAGTTCTTTATTGAAAAGATTTCCGTAGAGAGGATTCTTTTCGTAGAGAAGTACTTCGGGGTTTTGAGGAGAAAGAAGAATGGTTCCTCTTCCTTTTGTGCCTCCAACCGAGGAGACTTCCACTTCGACGATAGTATCATTTCCGAGAATTGATCCTGTGTATGAAAGTGATGATTTTCCGTATCCTGATTTGCTTCCCTGCACGGTACCATCGATTATCCATTTATAGGTAAGGGCGTTCGGACTCAACTTGGTGCCGTTTAAAATAAGATTAGGAACAGCAACTAAAGTGATAGTTCCTTCACGTGTATATACTCCCTTCCCTTTGTAAAACGGAGGAACATATCCGTCAGA
The DNA here is from genome assembly GCA_943354075.1 of Candidatus Nomurabacteria bacterium. GTDB lineage: Bacteria > Patescibacteriota > Minisyncoccia > Phycocordibacterales > CALRBL01 > CALRBL01. The sequence continues at coordinate 3,069 of CALRBL010000002.1, forward strand.
TTCATAGATGATAGAAACTTCTTGAGGAGAAATTTTGAAGGACTTACTGATAGAAGGTCCGTTTGTGGGAATGATCGTTGCTACTACATTTTTTGTTTCCCCATTTTTTCCTGCGATAACTTTGAGCTGTGTTGAACCTATTCCTCCTTGTACGCGAGTGCCGTTCACAGACCAAGAAATAGTAGCAGCATTGAGATCTGTTCCATATGCAGTAAGAGAGATGGTGACTTCTTGTCCGGGTGTGGGATTTTCTGCGCTCACAGTCGAGCTAATTTGTTGAGTAATAACACCTGTGCCAAGTGGATCAAAAGTTTGCGCCGAAGCTACTGATGCCGTCGCAATAAGGAGGAGTGCTAGAAATTTTACAAAGTATTTCGCAGGGTATTTCATTTGTTGAATTATATACTTACATAGCTTTCTCGTATAGGTCTTCGTCGTCTTCTACAACATTGCTTTCATTATCGAGATCGCCAGAAGCTTCAATAATATTATCTTTCTCTATTTCATCTTCCTCCGCTTCTTTCTGGAGTTGTAGTCGTTCGCGCATTTCGTATATACGAGATAGGCGTTGATTTTGAGATTGTACAGCCTCGATCTTTCTTTCTTTTTGCTTAGCCTCACCCTGCACTCGAGCTTTTTCTGTTCGTTTATTAGCTAGATGCCAGAAATAAAGTGCATCCCCTGTCCAAAACGGTGCCGCATCAAGGATGGGCACTTCTTCAGCTGCAAAAGAGATTATCAATATAGCGATGATACGGAGGCGTGTATCGGGATCACTAAGTTCACCTCGTAAAAAAAGATAACCTGCCAAGCTCAAGCCGACAATCACATCAATAACCCTATTTACAGCAATTCCTATGGCAAAAAGATCCAAGATGATCTGGGCAATATCGACAAAAGCAAGCCCTAATGTAACCATTATCCACTCCCCACCATTTGTCTTGCTTGGAGTGGTCGTCTTTATCTTTGAATTGAGAGTTTTGAGAGCTCTTGTATCAATAGCCATAATATAACTATATCACTCTATTTAGAGTTTATGGTCTCTTTAAATCTTCGTTAAGTTCTGCTTTTGCCTTCTTCATAGCGAGAATTTGTCGAGGATCTGAGGTGATAATCTGGTCTTCAGCGTAAGAAGCGGTGATTTTGATGGCTACGTGCTTGAGTCCAGCAAAGAAGATTCCCTCCCCCACGTTTGATTCAAGGAGAAGATACTTCTCTTCATCCGTAAGATTAAAGGTTTTTTGGACGACATCGATCGAAGAAGCAGACTGTTTGAGGAGGATTTGGATCGAAGAGTTGGTGATAATAGGCAATCCGTAAGGAGATTTGAGGAAGTCTTCGACGTCTTGAGTGATGGTCGAGAGTCCGAGGTAGTATTTTCGTCCACGTTTCGCCAAAGAAAGTAGGAATGAAGCCGTATCTTCAGATTTCATCATCCACCACGCCTCGTCGATCACAAGAAGGCGCTTTTTCAACTCTTTTCGAATTGCATTCCATATAAAGTGTGTGACGATGTACATCGCCACAGGTTTGAGCTCGTCTTCCATGTCTCGTACCGAGAAAACAACGAACTTCTTGTTGATATCGACGTTCGTAGGCTGGTTGATGAAGCCTGACCATGTTCCTTTGGTGTATTTTGAGAGCTTTTGTACCAAGGATTCTGCCCCTTCCATTCCCGAAAGCACCATTTCGAAGTCAGAAAGAAGAGGAGGTTCGATTTCGGTGAACTTGGAATCAGGGGTAATGTCCTTCAAGGCGTATGTTTCGGTGATCGCGCGATCAACAATCGCATCTTCTTCAGGTGTAAGACCTCCGAGCATGATACGGAAGAGTCCGATCAAGTTGACGGTGTTTGATCGAAGAACATCTGCTTCTGATTCATCGGGTCGAGGATGTGGAAGATCGAAAGGATTGATGTGGTGTTCGGAAGAAAGTGAAATATTAAAATATCTTCCACCGGTAGTTTCTGCCATGTATTCATATTCCCTTTCAGGGTCGATGACAATAACATCTGCTTCAAACATTAATGTACGAAGGATCTCAAGTTTGGTTGAATATGATTTTCCAGATCCGGCTTTTGCAAAAGTTACCGAGTTGTAGTTTTCCAAACCGAAACGATCGAAAAGAACGAGTGAAGAATTGTGACGATTGATACCATAAAGAATTCCCTTGTCGGTAGTGAGGTCGAATGAGGTGAATGGGAAGAGACTTGAGAGAGGTGAAGAATTAAGTTTGGAATGTACTTCAAGAAGATCAGATGAAAGAGGAAGTGTGCTCTTGAATCCTTGTTCTTGTTGGAAGAGTGCGGGCTTCAAGTACACTAAACTTGATTCGAGTATTGATTTGATTTCAGACTCTGCTTTGTCGAGTTCATTAGTAGTATCCCCATAAAGCGTTATATAGAGCCCTACATTGAAGATTCTTTCTTGTGCCTGTTGCAAATCATCACGAAGTTTTTCGAGGTTTTGATATGCAGCATCAAGTTTTGGATCACGAACAAAACCTTTACTCTCTCTGTCGTGGATTTGACTTTGAATCTCTGCTACTTTCTTTTCAAACTGTCGTAGCATACGAGCAGTTTCGATCGGATGTACGAAAATTGAAATATCAAATACTTTATCGAGATTGATGATAGGTGAAAACCAATTTTCACTAAGATAGTGTGGATAGGAAATAACAAAGAATGATCTGCAAACTTTGTTTCCGAGACTCAGTTCTTTTGGTGTGATCTTGAGGGCAGAGGGTGCAAGTTTATCTTTGAGATCCAACTCTTCCGACATAAACATCGCGTCTGGAATAAGAGAGGTGTTTCCTTCTTCTTTTTCTTTTTTAATAAAATCAAATATTCCCATAGTTTTTTATGATGTATGTACTGCTTTATCTATCTCTCCCGGATTGAATGACTTATAAAACAATTCTACCAGTTCTTCGGTTCCAAGTTCTACTACTCTGATACCACACCTCGTCAATCCTTCCTCGACAACGGCTACGCGTTGTTCGAGTTGCCCACGATTCTCTTCGAAGCTGTGTTCTTTGTTCAATTTTGTTTCTTCGTCACTTTTCTTTGAAAATACGCCGAGAATGCTTTGTTTCTGTCCTGATGCGATGGTTGCTGCATAAGGAACGATGATAAAGAAGCTTTTGGTCATAATATTAGTGTTTTCAGTCAGTGCTTTGATGAATTCTATATATTGTCTCACCTGAAGCTTCATAAGATCATTCTCCTGATCCTTTTCTCGTCCTTCAAGAAGCTTTAAATATGGCTTAATATCGAGTCTTCTTGATTGTATGCAAATTTGAACCGAGAAATTGAGGGAATTTAAGAAATTCTGGAATTGGAGGATGATCGAGGTCTGTTCATCAGAAGATTTAAGTGCAAAGTTGAGAGAAGAGGCCATAACAATGGCTCGATATGAATTGTCTTTCAATATAAGGATACCATCACGGATTTCCTTGATAGGTACAAAGTCCTGGCTCGCTTGTGTTTTGGTAGAACCTGCAGTCATGCAGTTAGTATATCATTAAATTATATTTTGAGATCCAAATCTCGTGCAATTGTGTTCAATTTATTTTCCGAAAGATCTGGTTTTGAGGTGGTTACGCGTTCATTGTAGGAAAAATCAACTTCTTTTGTTTGGAGAGGTTTCTTTTCTTTCTTCCATATATAAAGTTTGCTGCCAATTGCAAATGTGAGGGCTGATTGCACAATTTCGATGAAGGGCTTGTTGTTTGGCCGGTAGAAAGCAAGAAGTCCTGCAAAACTGAGGACGGGCGCAATAACAATAACAGCGATAAGAAAAGATGGAATGTAACGATAAAGAATGAAAGAGAGTCCACATCCTCCAGCAACATAGGTAAATTCCTTGAAGGATAGTGGTCCGAAGATCTTGTCTTCCATTTCGATGAACTGGGGGACTTGGAATTTCATATAAGTAGTATAGCAAAAAAGAAAGCATTTCTCTCCTTACACAACGACTTTTCTCGGTCCTCCCATCGTGCGAAGACTTCGAATGGTCCGGTCCTGCGAAAAGTGTTGTTTCAGTTGAGAAATGCTTTCTTTTTATTCTGATACCACTCTCAGAACTTCTTCAATCGTAGTCAATCCTTGAACTGATTTAAAGATTCCATCTTCGAGCATGGTCATCATCCCCTCTTTCTTGGCTTGTGCTTCGATGGCGTCTGATGTTGCGCCTTTCATCACGAGATCCTTAATAGTTGGTGTGACTTTGAGTACTTCATGAATCCCAACGCGACTTGCATAACCATCTTCAGATGAAGCACTCTTTTTTGGTTTGTAGAATGAAATATTATCCCAATCCCCTTTTGCATCAACGATCTTTTCTTTTTTAAGAAGATCGAGAAGATTGTCGAGATCGAGATGTTTTCCAAGTTCTGCAAGTTCATCTTTGCTGAGAATATATTTTTCTTTTTCTGCAGCGAGTTTTCGTACGAGTCGTTGTGCAACGATGACGCTGAGTGTGGAAACAAGAAGGAATGGCTCAACATGCATATCAATAAATCGTGGAATTGCTCCCGCTGCGGAATTGGTGTGGAGAGTAGAAAGCACTAAGTGTCCGGTGAGTGCGGCATTGATGGCGAGACTCGCAGTTTCGGTATCTCGAATTTCTCCCACCATAATCACATCTGGATCTTGTCGAACAAGAGAGCGAAGTCCTGATGAGAATGTAAATCCGATATCAGGTTTTACTTGTGTCTGGTTGATGCGCTTCATTTGGTATTCCACAGGATCTTCAATGGTTGAGATGTTTACGTCGGGAGTATTCAAGATATCGAGCACTGTGTAAAGTGTCGTTGTCTTTCCAGATCCAGTTGGTCCTGTGGTAAGGATCATTCCTGTCGAAAGTTTTGTTGCCTCATGGATTTGTTCAAGTCCTCTGCCGTGGAAACCAAGTCCTTCAAGGGTAAATCCAGAAACGTTTTCACGAAGGAGTCGCATAACTGTTTTTTCTCCGTAGTAGATGGGAAGTATGGAAACGCGGAATGAAATCTTTTCTCCATTCATATCGATTTTGAAACGTCCGTCTTGAGGAAGACGTTTCTCATCGAGCTTGAGATTGGAAAGCACCTTGATGCGTGCGGTGATGGAATCCCCTGCACTCTTTGGAAGAATCATGGCGTCGTGGAGCATTCCATCGATACGATAGCGCACCACCACTTCATTTTCTTGAGGCTCGATATGAATATCGGATGCATTTTGAAGTGCAGCATGTTTCAAAAGTGTATCAACAACACGCACCACAGGAAGATCATCGGCAAGTTTCTTGAGATCTGCTTCGTTCATAGGCTTTCCATCGCCCCCTTCAGAGATTGCTTTGATAGTTACCGATTCCTTTTGAATAATATCTCCGAAATCCGCCTTGAGACTTTTTTGATATTGAAGAAGTGTAGACTTCATCGAAGCGGTGTCGGTAAGACGAGGAAGAATCTTGAGTCCGACTTTCTTCTTTACGAAATCGATCGCGCCAAGATCATCGGTATCAAGCATGGCCACTTCGAGACTGTCTGCATTCTTCTTGAAGGCAACGATGTTGTGATTGCGGGCGATTGGCTCGGGGATCATCGCAAGAATATCCGTGTCGATCTTGAGATCTTTAAGATCGATGAAAGGAAGTCCAAGCACGTATGCTTGGATCTTGCGAAGATCGTCTTCAGCGATGTGTCCCTGTTGCAAAAGAATATCTCCAAGCTCTACTTTTTTTTCTTCAGCTTCTTTCGACGCCGCTTTGATTTCCTTCTCATTGATGAGACCGGAATCGATAAGGTACTTTTCAAATTGAGATTTATTGATGAGCACAAAAATAGTATATCAAAAAAGTGCGCGCTTGTGGCACGCACTTTCCCTTCCTCGGGTTCCAGTGTTAATCTTCCTCCGTATCGTAATCAAACTCTTCGTCCACTAAGCGTTGAACGAGCGCGAGGTGTGCGATGGTTTCCTGAAAATCACTCTTATTCTCATCTTTGTCAATGAATCTTTGACATTTGGGTCGTTTTCGTATATATTGTACACATTACTAGTTCGCCGCGAGGCGAGCTCGTTTTTTTTAGAAAAGCTAACACAATTACATATGTTTGATTTAAAAGTAATACATTCAGTCCTCGACCAACTCCAAGAAGAGCGAGGTATCCCTAAAGAAAAGGTCCTCGAAGCGATCGAGCTTTCCCTTGCAACCGCTTACAAGAAGGAATTTGGCAAGAAAAGCCAGTATATCCGCGCAAAATTCGACCTCAACACCGGATCTGCCATTTTTGAGCAGGTCAAAGTAGTTGTCGACGAATCCCAGGTCATCATTGGTGAGCCTGAAGAAGGTGAAGTCGTTGCAGAAGGAAAAGACGCCGAAAAGATCGAAGATTTGACCCCTGAAGGCAATTTGAAAGTCCGATATGACGACGAACACCACATTCTCATCGGTACTGCCAAAATGATCAAGAAAGATGCCAAGCTCGGAGACGAGATGGTCTTTCCTCTTGAATCCAAGGCAGATTTCGGACGAATCGCTGCTCAGACCGCAAAACAGGTCATCATCCAGAAGATCCGTGAAGCTGAAAAGGTCTCTGTTATGGGAGAATTCGGCCAGAAAGAGGGCGAAATTGTCACTGGATCGGTCCAGCGCGTTGAGCGAGGTAATATCTTCATCGATATGGGTCGCGCTTCAGGAATACTTCCTTTCGAAGAGCAAATTCCAGGTGAGCACTACCGTCAGGGAGAAAAAGTACGTATGTACCTTACTCGCGTAGAAGAAACCCCTCGTGGTATCTTCCTTCGCCTTTCTCGTTCTCACCCAAAATTCCTTTCAAAGCTCTTTGAGATCGAAGTTCCCGAAATCGCAGCTGGATCTGTTGAAGTAAAAGCTGTTGCCCGAGAAGCGGGAGCACGTTCAAAGATCGCTGTATTTTCTCACGATGCTCACGTTGATCCTGTTGGATCCATGGTTGGACAGCGCGGAGTACGTGTTTCTACTGTTATGAGCGAGCTCGGAGGTGAAAAGATTGACATCATCGAATGGTCTCCTGAAGCGGAGAAATTCATCGAGGATGCTCTTTCCCCTGCTAAAGTTGTTTCTGTAAAGGTAAATCCTGAAGAAGTATCAGCTGTTGTCGAAGTCGCTGAAGACCAGCAGTCTCTCGCAATCGGAAAGGGTGGACAGAACGTCCGTCTTGCAGCCAAGCTTACCGGTTTCCGCATCGATATCCGTTCCGTACAGACGGAAACTGCCCCAGAAGCTGAAGAAATTATCAAGGAATAGTATAAACATACAATATATATGAACCTATGGCATGACATTGATCCAGGAACAAAGGATAAGATGACAACCATCATCGAAATCAACAAAGGATCAAAGAATAAGTATGAAATCGACAAAAAGACCGGCCTTATCGCACTCGATCGCGTAATGCACACTTCACAGGATTATCCTTTCGATTACGGTTTTGTACCGCAGACTCTTTGGGATGATGGAGATCCATTGGATGTTGTAGTGTTGACCACCTACCCTCTCGTTCCTGGTCTTATGGCACATATCCGACCTGTTGCTATCATCAATATGATCGACGCAGGAGATTCTGATGCAAAGATCATTGGTGTTCCTGTGGAAGACCCACGATTCGACCATGTGAAGGATCTTGCTGATGTGAATGCTCATACTCTCAAAGAAATCCAACACTTCTTCCTTACCTACAAGAAACTCCAGAACAAGGAAGTAGTCATCGATGGTGTTGAAGGAAAGGATGCTGCAGAGGCGGCATTCGAGAAATCAATTAAGCTTTACAAGGAAAAGTTCGCGAAATAATTTATGTCAAAAACGAAATCATTCACCATCACCAAGAAAGAAGCTCTTCCCGGCTCGCAATACGTCATCGAGGGAGAGATTTCTGCTGAAGGTCTTGCAGTCGAAAAAAAACGAGCGCTTGATAAGTTTCAGCAGATCGTCTCAATCGATGGTTTTCGAAAGGGTCATATCCCTGAGAAGAATCTTATCGAGCATGTCGGCGAGCTTGCGGTTACTGAAGAACAGGCTTCTCTTGCTCTTGAGAAAGCGTATCCCGAGATCGTGAAGGAAGTCGGAGTTGCTGCTATCGGACAGCCGCTTGTTTCGATCACCAAGATCGCAACAGGTCAGCCTATGGGATTCAAGATTGAGACCGCTGTTGCACCTGATGTTACCCTTCCCGACTATAAGAAGCTCGCGAAGAAAGTGATGAGTAAGGAGGAAGAAGAGGTCGTCATCGACGCCGCGACTCTCGAAGAATCCATCAAAGAAATTCTTACTTCTGTAGCGCATAAGAACTTGCATGAAGTACAGGGCGAAACTGAACATCATAATCATGATTTCAAGGACGAGGATCTTCCAGAGCTTACTGACGAGCTCGTGAAGACTCTCGGAAAGTTTGAAAATGTCGAGGATTTTAAGACAAAGCTCAAGTCAAACCTTTTGAACGAGAAGCAGGTCAAAGCGCGCGAAAAAAAGCGCATCGATGCAATGGCTGCTATTCTTGCTGAGATCAATGTAGAAATTCCGGAACTTCTGATCGACAGCGAACTTGAAAAGATGGTGGGCCAGTTTAAGGACAGTATTTCTTCGATGAACCTTTCATACGAGCAGTATTTGGAAAAGATCGGTAAGACCGACGAGGATATCCGTGCAGAGTGGCGAGATGAAGCCAAGAAGCGCGGTACCATCCAGATCGTTTTGAACAAGATCTCTGAAACCGAAGATATTAAGCCAGGAAAGGAAGAGCTCGAACATCAAGTAAAGGAACTCCTTACTTACTACAAGGAAGCTGATCCAGAAAGCATGAGATATTATGTCGAGACGATGATGACGAATGAGAAAGTGTGGAAGTTTTTAGAGGAGCAGAAGTAAAGTAGTTAGACAAAAGAAAAAGAGTAAAGATAATTCTCTCTTCTCAACCCATGGAATGAATTCCAAGAGGCCTCGAAGATCGAATTACTTTACTCTTTTTCTTTTGTCTAACCGTTTAATATTTTCGCACTTCCAACAACTGCAGCGGTTTCGGCGCGGAGGGTGGTGGATCCGAGGGAGAGAAAATTCGCTTTTTTTTCTTTGAACATCTCAATCTCCTCTTTTGTCCATCCGCCCTCCGGTCCTATGAGAAGTCCGACACGATTGTCCTTTATGTCTTTTTCTGTAAAGGACACACTTCCCTTTTCGAGGACTATAAAAGACATATTGAATTTATTAAAGACATCTTCTAGTTTCATCACATCGTGGATAATGGGAGGTGCATTCCTGCCGCACTGCTCTGTCGCTTCAATTAAGATCTTCTCTGTCCGCCCTATATTAATGTCTTTCTTTTCGCTTCTGGATGAAACAATAGGAATGAAGTGCGAAACCCCCACCTCGGTGCCCTTCTGAAGAATCAAATCTACGTTATCCCTTTTTATAAGAGAGAAGAAAAGGAAGACCTCTTTCTTGAATGAAACATCGTTTTGGGTAATCGTCTCAATCTTAAAACTAATCTCGGTCCTACCTTCGAATGAAACGATGGTGGAGAGGTATTCGTTACCATTCCCGTTGAAGAATATGATTTTCTCTCCTGTTCGTAACCTGAGAACATTCTTCATTTGATGTGCCAGCTCGGGAAAATGGATGTCGAAAACGCTCCCGACGACGAGCTCCCCCTTCTTGATCGCTTTATCTTCTGGAATATAGAATCTGTGTAACTTCATGAATAACAGCTTCGCACGCCGCCCCTTCGCTGTAAAGTTTGTCTTTTGACCAAATTTAAGTATTATGGCTTCGTACCCTTATTATTTTAAAATTGAAAACCATGTTAATCCCAACTGTAATTGAAAAGTCGCAGTTCGGGGAACGGGCATACGACATCTTTTCCCGCCTGCTTCGCGAACGAATCATATTTTTAGGAGGTCCAATCGACGACAATGTAGCCAATCTTATCATCGCTCAATTACTCTTCCTTCAGTCGGAAGATGCTAAAAAGGACATTACTTTATATGTTAACTCTCCAGGAGGAAGTGTTACCGCAGGTCTTGCTATAGTAGACACAATGAATCATATCAAGCCTCAGGTTTCGACCTTGTGTGTTGGTATTGCAGCCTCAATGGGAGCTGTCATCTTATCTGCAGGTGCTAAAGGTAAGCGTCATGCTCTCTCGAATTCCGAGATCATGATCCATCAGCCAAGCGGAGGTTATGAAGGTCAGGCTTCTGATATTGAAATCGGTGCCAAAAGAATCATTAAGAATCGAGAGATTCTTAACAAAATCCTTGCAAAAAACACAGGTCAGACTGTTTCTAAAATAGAAAAAGACGCGGATCGAGACTTTTTCTTAAACGCTGACGAAGCGAAGAAGTACGGAATTATCGACTCAGTTCTCTAAAACTATATGTCATTAAAAATCGTAGTTCTCTTCGCGCTTCTGGCGGGGCTTATCGGACTTGTGGTGGGTTACATCCTCCGCGTACTCATAAGCCTTTCAAAGAAGAATTCGATTGAGAACGATATTAAAGAAAAAAGCATCCGATCGGAACAGGACGCTCAGAAGGTACTGCTTGAGGCGGAAGAAAAGGCTGCGGATCTCATTAAAGGCACTCGCGAGGATATGCGAGAGCGGGACGAAAAAGCAAAAAAGACCGAAGACCGACTTGTTAAAAAGGAAGAGCTTCTTGATAAGCGTCAGGCAGATATTGATCGAGAAATAGAAGAAATAAAGAAAAGGATCGAAGAAGTGAAGAATATAAAGGAAAAAGCCGAGAATCTTCAGAAAGAAAGACAGGAACAGCTCACAAAGATTGCTAGACTAACTGAAGAAGAAGCTCGGGAATACATTATTGAAACTGTAAAGAAACAAAACGAGGATGATTTGATGGGTCGTATTCACAAACTTGAGATTGCTGGGGAAGATGCACTTGAAGATAAGGCTAAAAACATATTGGCCACTACTATTCAGCGTCTTGCGGGATCTGTGTCGGTAGACATGTTTACTTCAAGTGTCTCCATCCCTTCTGACGATGTTAAGGGTAAAATTATCGGAAA
>CALRBL010000003.1 GCA_943354075.1 Candidatus Nomurabacteria bacterium
TTGAAAAGAATAAAGGTCTCAAGATTCTTGGTGTTAGCGTGCTTGCAGGTATCATTCTCGCTGTGGGTTCTCTCGCCGCTTTTAAGCAATCTCCGTTCATTCAAAATAATCCCTTGTTGACTCGTTTCGCCGCACTCGCCACTTTCGATCGTGCTGAGCTCGCAAACTTCGCTTCCACCCAAGGAAAGTCTCGCTTCGGCATCTGGAGTATCGCCTACGAAGGGTTCAAGGAACGGCCAGTGCTTGGATGGGGGCAAGACAACTTCAACTATGTCTTCAATAAATATTATGATCCGAAGATCTATGACCAGGAACAGTGGTTTGATCGTGCTCACAACGTATTTTTTGACTGGCTAGTCGCAGCGGGGTCTCTCGGACTCCTCTCGTATCTTGCACTCTTTGGTGCGGGCATCTTCGCTATTTGGAAATCTCGTGCCCACGAAAAAGACCTCTACTTCCTCTTTTCGGACAAGGTGCTTCTGACGGCGCTCTTCATTGCATACTTCATCCACAATCTCTTCGTGTTCGACAGTATCACGAGCTACATTCTCTTTTTTGGAATGCTCGCCTTCATTAATATTCATGACAAAAAAGCAATTACTTCTCCACTTCTCTCGACGCCGATAAAGAATGAGACCTACATTCTCGGGGGCAGCATGCTTGCGGTTATTGCGGGAGGAGTCGCTCTCTACAGTTTCACTATTTCTCCTTATGTCGCAGGAAAAACCCTTATTAAGGCGATCTCGTATCAATCGTATGCTCAATCAAAGGAAAGTCCTCAAGTATTCGAAGCTGCTCTTGATGCTTTTGATGAGACACTTTCGTATGACAGTGTTACTGGTATATCGGAAGCCCGCGAGCAGCTCATTCAAGGAGCCTCTCTCGCATTTGGTTCTACTGCGGCAACTAATGAGATTCAAGGGGAATACTTCGAGAAGACACGCACAGAATTTGCTAAGCAGTTTGCTACTTCTCCCGATGATACGCGCTACCATCTCTTCTATGGCTCTTTCATGACGCGTCTCGGTCAGGCAGCTGCATCTTCGGAGATCGTTGAAGATGGTATGAGTCATCTCCTCAGAGCCGCAGAACTGAGTCCTCGCAAACAGTCGGTACTTTTCGAGGTTGGGTCTGCTTATTTGAGTAATAAACGATACAAGGATGCTGTGGGGTATTTTAAGACCGCCTTCGAGGGAGAACCTTCGTATGTTGATGCTCGTTTTCTTTATGCCACTTCTCTCATTTATGCAGGTGATAATAAGACTGCAGAAGAAACGCTTAAACCGCTAGTGGGAACTGCTTATATGTTCGATACACGCCTTATTCGAGCATATGTAGAAACCAAGCAGTCAACGAAAGCTTCGGAAGTCGTGAAGTTTAAGGTTGAGTATGCCAAGCAGCTCGCTGCTGCGGGGAAGAAAGCGGAAGCCCTTAAACAACTACAAGAAGTGATATCTATCGCTCCAAATTTTAAAGTGCAGGGAGAGAAGCTGATTACTGAAATAAACGCAGCTAAGTAAGAAAGAAAAAAGAATACGCACTATTTTTCGAACGCGTGGGTGACCCAGTAGGGTCATGTCGTTTGGACTCCCCCGAGCCTCCAAGGGGAGGAGGGGCGGCGCTTTGAAAAATAGTGCGTATTCTTTTTTCTTTCTTACTTTAGCTTCTTTACGTAGTTGATCAACTCATCCAAGTAAACGGTATCTTGGCATCGTGTTGCCATATGTCGCACCAACACACTTCCTTCAAGAGCTTCTTTCTTTCCCATGATGATCACATAGGGGATGGTCATTTTTTCTGCAAGGGCGAGTTGTACGGTCATTTTGTCTTTCGTAAGTGATTGGTAGACCCCCATCTTGGCTTTGCGAAGAGTTTCTAAAAGTTGGAGACTCTGAAGTTTGGCATCGAAGCCAAGTTGGATGAAAAAGAATTTGGGTTTGCTTTCTTTTCGTTCACCTTCACATCCAAAAGTTTCTTTCTTCATGGTGATACATGCACCAATTGCCGGAACCTCTTTCTTCCCAAGAAATTTTCGAGCGACGTTGTTGTATCGCTGACCTTTTGCGATTTGTTTCTTTTCTCCTTTTGAATTTTCTGCGGTAATAGTAAAGACAGTTTCAGAACCATAGTGAGGATCTCCAAGAAGAGAGTGGTTGATAGTGTAGGGAATGCCGAGGTTCTCAATATAGTCGAGCACTTCCTTGAAATGTGATCGGCTGTGCTCTGAAAGACATCGTATAGGGTCAGGGCCCATCATGCGCAATTCCATCGCCTCAGGATCTGTTGCACGGAATGATTCGAGTATATCTTTTTTGTAGACCTGTTTGAGATCTTTGGGAACTTTTGCCCAGTTCTTGCGATAGTATGCAGCGAGTTCTCGTTCAAGTCGCAACATTGATTCACGATCTCCGAGGGTATTTAGCTCTACCGAAATGTCAGTACCAACATGTTCTTCTTTGGCGATGATGTATGCGGTCTCGATGAGAATAGCATCTGCAATACTTTTTGGGTTTCCAATAATATCGAGATTGAAGGTGTGCTTTTCGGGAAGAAGGCTGCGATAAAAGATCATTGTAGGTTGCGAAAGTGCTGACATCTTTTTTTCTAAGAAGAGTCTTACAAGTGCCACTCTCTCCGCAGCAGACTTTCCTTTGGAGATATCAGTTTTTGAAAGTGCAAATTCTTTGATGTTGTCGGCTGCAGATGCGAATCCATAGAAAGAGGCTGTCTTCACGTGTGATGGCGCTACTGTTCTTTTAGTTGTCTTACTTATGTTCATCGGTGTAGTGGTCTGCAAAGCTTCCTGGTAGGAAGCCCGCGTCGCCTATAGGAAGTAGTCTGAGGAATGCTTTGCCCACTATTTCATCTTCAGCAAGAGGTCCCCATGATCGCGAATCAAAACTGACATCTCGATTGTCTCCCATTACAAAATATTTGTTGTCCTCAACCGTAACATTCATGGTGTTTGTTGGAAGATCTTTTACATACGATTCATTGAGAACAAATCCCGAAGGGTTTGCCTTGTTTGTGATGGTGACTTTTCCATCATGGATGTCTATTGTTTCTCCGGGAAGTCCGATGACTCGCTTGATGAAATATTTTTTTTCATCTCCAGGATATTTGAATATGACAACGTCTCCACGTTGTGGATCTTTGAGGCGATAGCTGATTTCATCTACGATGAGGTAGTCGTTGTTAACAAATGTTGGCTCCATTGAACTTCCGACAACAACGAAAGGCTGTGCGACGAAGAGGCGGATAGGGAGCACTATGAAGACAATGATGAGTACGAAGTGCAGGAGTTCTTTAGAAAAGGAATTTTTTTTCTCCATAATACGGGAAGTGCCCGCATTGTATTACAGTGTGGCTATCGCACGCAAGTTTTTAGCAATGATCACCATTGTGCAATGGTGATCATTGTAAGTTATACTCTTCAATATGCCATACATCATTGCGGGACTAGGAAATCCAGGAGAAGAATACAAGGATACAAGGCACAATGCAGGCCGTATTATGGCGGAGTACATCGCCAAGGCATACGATTTTTCCGAATGGAAGCACGATAAGAAATTAAATGCACTTGTTTCAAAAGGTGAGATCGAAGAAGAGAAAGTTCAGCTTGTAAATCCTGAAACGTTTATGAATAAGTCGGGGGCATCTCTCGCACCACTTATATCGAGCGTTAAAAAAGCTGAAAAACTTATTGTCATCTATGATGATCTCGATCTTCCTCTTGGAACTGTGAGAATGTCCTTCAATCGTGGCTCAGGAGGGCATCGTGGTCTTGAATCAATCGCAAAATCCATCAAGACAACCGCATTCATCCGTATTCGTGTTGGTATCGCACCAACAACTCCATCAGGAAAAACAAAAAAGCCTTCTGGCGAAGCTGCTGTTGAGAAACACATTCTCGGAGAGTTTAAAAAGGCCGAACAAGATATCTTAAAAAAAGAAGGGAAGAAAGTGGTGGAGATTCTCCCCATTCTTTTCTCGAAGGGATTGTCGGATGCGATGACGGAGTTCAACCAGACAAAATAAAAAAGCTTCTGTCTCTCTCGCTTGTTGGAGATAAATCTCCAAAGGGCTCGATCGAACAGAAGCTTTTTTATTTTGTCTGGTTTGTTACTTATTTTCGACAAACGAAAGTGTCATCTTGTGATCCTTTGGTTCAAATAGTGTGATCTTGAAAGAATAGTTCTTTCCAAGTTCGAGTTTCGCTCGGAGTTTGTCTTCGCCTCCAAATTCTGAGACATGAACAAGTCCTGCAATACCTTCCTCGATTGAGGCCAAGGCACCATGTCGGTTGAACTTGATGATAACTCCCTGTACCACATCATCTTTCTTGTAACGAGACTGTGCGCCTGTCCATGGGTTCTCTTTGAGAGCCTTGATAGAAAGGGAAATCTTGTTTTCCTTGATTTCGATAACTTTGACCTTCACTTTCTCTCCCACCTTAAAGAGTGCACGTGGATCTTCAACGAGTGCCCAGTCGATCTCAGAGATATGAACAAGTCCTTCGAGTCCGTCTTCAACTTTCACGAATACTCCGAAGTCGACAATTCCTGTGATAGTTCCATCAAGAACGTCGCCAACATTGTACTTACCAACGATTTCTTTCTTTTCTTTTGATTCAGGATCTTTTTCAGAGAAGATCAATTTTCCTTCCTTAGGAAGTGCAGAGATGATCATTGCTGAGATCTTTGTACCAACAAGTTTTCGGAGCTCTTCAAGAATGCGATCTTTGTCACCATCGTTTACACGAGGGTAGTGCTCAGGCTTCAACTGGGAAGCAGGGAGGAATCCCTGAATACCCTGCCATGAAAGGATGAGTCCTCCTTTGTTTGCTTCGATAACGGGAAGGTCGAAGGTAGTCTTGTTGAGGATAGCGCTTTCTGCTTCGCTCCACATGATTGCCTGCTTTGCTTCCTTGAGAGAAAGTTCGATATAACCTTCTTCGTTTTCAAGAGAAACAACTTTAGCGGCGATATTGTCGCCGATGTTAACCTTCTTTATGATATCTCGAGCGTTGATGAATTCGCGTCCGTAGATGATACCTGTTCCGTAGGGAGCAAGGTCAATATAGACGCGGTCTTTGATGACTTCAATAACAGGACCTTCGACGATATCACCTTCTCCGGGAGGAGTGACGCTATCTGCGAGGAATCGTCCCATTACGCTGTCTCGTTTCTTGTTTTCTGCTGCAATCTGCTCAGCAATTTTCTCTTCTTCTTTAGTTAATTCAGCCATATATTTGTATATAAACTACATGAGCCCTCCCGTTTCGCCTGCGGTTCTGTCGCAAAAAGGTATTTTGCAGGGCGAGGTTACGAGAAGGCGACGATTAATAATGCAAATTAATGCCTAGAGAGAGTAGCATGAAAGACTCGGGTTATCAAGGTTGACTGAAGTGGTGGATGGATACAACAAGTTGACGACATCAAATGCTACCTATATTATATTTGTATGTCAGATTTTACATTCGAAGAAAATAGTTCATTCAAATCACCTTCAATTATCGGAGAGCCTACTTCACCAAAGATGGTTAAAGCACTTCTCAAGACGGGTATTATTAAAAATGAAAAACACGCAGGATTTGTTCTTATTGGTTTTACAATACTTTGTTTTGCTCTCGCGCTATATATTTCCTACGCCTTTATCTTTGCGGGAAATACAACTCGCAAGCTGACCCCCGAACAGGAGAAACAAAAACAAGAGTTCCAAGAAAGGATCAGACAAGGAAGGTCTTCTGTACCAGCCGTTCAGAATGCGCCCGTAAATAACCAATGAATATGATAAATAAAAGTAAAATAAAGAGAGAGAGAGGCTTCACACTCATCGAACTTCTTGTGGTAATTTCCATTATTTCGCTGCTTTCTACCATCGTGCTTGCGAGCTTGAATTCGGCGAGAGAGAAAGCAAAAGATGCTGCAACTACCCAAAATATAAAATCACTCATGTTGGCGATGGAGCTATATAAAGATGCAAAAGGTTTTTACCCAGGTCAAGATGGTGTGGGTTTTTTAGGATGCGAAGATTCTGCTGCATTTTGTGAATATAATAATGGTAATGGTACTCAATTTGATCTGATTCAGAGCGAACTTTCTCCTTATATTCCATCAATTGAATTTATAGGAAATAGTTTTGATATGACAAATTATATTGGCTATTATATTTTTGATATAGAATCCGCTCTTAGTGCTCCTCCTCCATATTATTGTGATCCCTCACACCCTTTTACCGAATATCTATTTTTGTTTCCTGTTTTTGATTCATCAGGAAGACTAGTCGATTTACCTTTTCCTTTAAAATCAGATGATCCTACTCTCTATTGCATCGGCGTCTAGGGTAATTGCTCCAGATAAAAAATGTATGCTAAGATGCCCTTCATATGATCATCAACTATCTCGGCCTTGAGACCTTCAAATTACAGGTAGGTGACCTTACTATTGCTATCAATCCGCCCTCAAAGGATGGTTCTCACAAGGTTTCCAAGTTCGGTGCGGATATCACCCTTTCATCGCTCATTCATGAGGATATGAACGGTGGTGCAGATTTTTCTTTTGGTGAAAAAGAACCTTTTGTCATTGCGGGTCCCGGTGAATATGAAGTGAAAGGTGTCTTCATTCGAGGACTTCCTGGTGTTTCTGAATACGATGGAGAAAAACGTATCAATACTATTTATACTATTGCACTCGACAGCATGAAGATTTGCTATCTCGGTGCACAGAGCAGCAAACTTCTTTCTGCTGAAACCAAAGAAGGTATCGATGAGGTGGATGTTCTCATTATCCCTATTGGTGGCGAAGGAGTGCTTGATCCCGCTTCTGCGTACCAGCTTGCCGTGTCTTTGGAACCCAAGATCATCATTCCAATGCACTACGACAAGAAATCTTTGGAAACTTTCCTTAAAGAGGGAAGCCAGCAGGCTGCGGATATGGTGGAAAAGCTCACTATTAAGCGTAAGGATGTCGAGGGTAAAGAAGGTACAATTATAGTGGTAAAACAGTCATAGAAATGGTATGGTACTAGCATAGATTTACTATAAAATATGAGACGATACATCGCACACCTCCGCAGCAAGCCAGACAGCCATCGAAAACGGTTTGCTTTTGGTGTGAGCGCTTCGATCACCGCAATCATTGCTCTTTTCTGGGTCACTTCATTTTCATATTTCAACAGCCCCTCTTCAAACACTGAAGTCGCTCGCGCGAAATCCATCAACAGCCCACTCAATGTCATCCGCCGTAACATGGCTGGCGCCTACGAAGCAATCACCGGTTCAAAAATAGAGTTTGTTAAAGAGCAAAACGCTGCGACAACTACCGCGACTCTCGAATACGTTCCTGAACCATCAACCCGTAATTAATATTTATGTCAAAGAAGACTCCCGAAACTCCCGATTCAAATAATGTTCCTGTCGAACGACAGAATGTGGTGCAGCGAGGTCTCGTTATCGAGATGCGCGAATCGTTTATCGATTATGCGATGTCCGTCATTACCGATCGCGCACTTCCAAACGTTCGCGATGGATTGAAACCAGTGCACCGACGCATTCTTTTTGCTATGCACGAGATGGGACTCACTGCGACTGCAAAGAATCGAAAATCAGCGGCAGTGGTTGGAGAGGTGCTTGGAAACTATCACCCGCACGGAGACCAGGCGGTGTACCAGTCTCTTGTGAACATGGTGCAGCCATTCACACTTCGCTATCCACTTGCACTCGGTCAGGGAAACTTTGGATCGATCGATGGAGACGGAGCCGCCGCTCACCGATATACCGAAGCAAAAATGTCTCGCTTTTCCGCGGAACTTCTTCGTGATATCGAAAAAGAAACAGTTGATTTTCGTCCCAACTATGACGGTACCAAGAAAGAGCCAACTGTTCTTCCAACCGCCGTCCCTAATCTTCTTTTGAATGGAACACTGGGTATCGCTGTGGGTATGGCATCATCAATCGCTCCTCATAATCTTGTTGAAGTGATCGATGCAACTACTCATCTTCTCGAAAATGCAGACGCTACCACCGAAGATCTTCTTCAATTCATCAAAGGTCCCGACTTCCCAACAGGAGGAATTGCCTATGGAGCAAAAGACATCGCTCATGCGTATGCGAGCGGAAAAGGAGGAATTGTAGTGCGAGGAGAAGCAGAAATTGTAGAAGACAAAGCAGGGAAAGCCTCCATCATCATTACTTCTATTCCATATCGTGTAAACAAAGCAGACCTCATCACTTCGATTGCTGATCTTCACCGTGACAAAAAAATCGAAGGCATCAAAGATCTTCGAGACGAATCTACCGATGATGTGCGCGTGGTTATCGAATTGAAGACAGGTGCTTACCCTGAACAAGTTCTCAATTATATTTACAAACACACACGTCTCGAAGAAGCTTTTCATGTGAACGCTGTTGCTCTTGTCGATGGTGTGCCTCAAACACTTTCTCTCAAAGTATTCCTCGAAGAATTTGTTGCTCACCGAAAAGAAGTTATCAAGCGCCGCACTGAATATGATCTTCGCAAAGCCGAAGAACGTGAACACATCTTGCTCGGCTTGAAGATTGCTCTCGATCATATTGATGAAGTTATCAAGATCATCCGTGCTTCTAAAGATGTCGAAGAAGCAAAACTAAACCTCATCAAGAAATTCAAATTCTCTGATCGTCAGGCAGTTGCCATTCTTGAAATGCGTTTGCAGCGACTCGCAAATCTTGAACGAAAGAAAGTTGAAGAAGAGCTCAATGCAGTGCAAAAATTAATCGCAGAATTGAAAATCATTCTTGCGAGCGCTAAGAAAGTTATTTCTATAATAAAGTCCGAGCTCGAAGAGATCAAGGCGAAATACGGAGACGAGCGTCGTACTAAGATCGTAAAACATGATGTGAAGAATTTTTCTATTGAGGATGTTATTCCTGATGCCGAGACCGTACTCGTTCTTACTTCTGGTGGATACATCAAACGCACCGATCCTGATGAATTCAAAAAGCAGCG
This sequence comes from Candidatus Nomurabacteria bacterium, assembly GCA_943354075.1. Classification (GTDB taxonomy): domain Bacteria; phylum Patescibacteriota; class Minisyncoccia; order Phycocordibacterales; family CALRBL01; genus CALRBL01. The sequence continues at coordinate 8,988 of CALRBL010000003.1, forward strand.
ACGTGGAGGAGTGGGGGTCATGGATTTGAATACCAAAGAAGAAGACTTCATCACTCACTTTGTCACCACAAACACTCATGCAGATCTTTTGTTCTTTACCGACAAGGGAAAAGCATATCAAATAAAAACCTATGAAGTACCTGAAGGAAAGCGTGCTACTCGTGGAAAGTCCATCATGAACTTCCTCTCAATCGCTCAGAACGAAAAAGTTACGTCTATTCTTCCAATGCCGAAAGAAATCAAGAAAGGAAGCGAACTTTCACTCGCACTCGTTACTCGACTTGGAACTGGAAAGAAAGTGTCTGCACAAAACTTCCATGACGTACGTCGAAGTGGAATCATTGCAATACGACTTGAAGCTGGAGATGAACTTGTTTCCGCATCGTTTGTTGAAAAGGGAGACGATATTATGGTTGTTGCTTCAGATGGTCAGTCTATTCGTTTCGAAGAAGCTGATGTACGAGAGATGGGACGTGCTGCAGGAGGTGTGCGTGTGATGAAGCTCGATAAGGGAGTTTCTGTTGTTGGTGCCGATACTATCAAAGCAACTGCAAAAGACGGTCACGTACTTGTGATGTCTGCAAACGGTTACGGAAAGAAAACTCCTCTTAAAGAATACAAAACACAGGGACGAGGAGGATCAGGTATAAAGACCGTGAAGGTGACTCCAAAAACTGGCGATCTTATCTCTGCAAAAGTTGTCACTGATGAATTCGAAGAAGCAGTTGCTATCTCTAAGAAATCCCAAGTTATCCGATGTGACTTGAAGGAAATTCCATCGCTCGGTCGCGATACTCAAGGTGTGCGTATTATGAAATTGCGTGAAGGGGATTCTCTCGCTTCTTTGATTTGTCTATGATGGGCATCTTAGCAGATTTTAGTAGAGTTATAAAAAATATTTAAAGAATAAATCCATTGAATGTGGTGGGAAAATCTGCTAAGATGCCCATCAATGGAATTCTTGATCCCTCACAAGATACTTTTGCATTTCGGTATAACTCCAGGTATGCATGTTGCCGAAATGCACGCAGGCAATGGCCACTTCACAAAACACCTCAAAGAGATGGTGGGTGTGTACGGAATCGTGCACTCTTTGCAACACAATGAGAATCAATTTCTTCTCGACCTTCCTGAGCCCGTTGATCGTATCCTCCTCATCAATGTCCCTTTTACTTCGAACCCTCTCATCACACTTACAAAAGCCTACAAAGCACTCAAGCCATCAGGAAAGATGATTCTCATTGAACACAAAGGAGACGAATTTCCTGAAGAACGTTTTACTCATCTTGCGGGTCTTGCTGGTTTTGCGCGGGAGAAACATTTTCACGCGGGGGATCATCACTTTGGACTTGTTTTCAAAAAAGCGTGACTGTGAGACAATGAAAGTATAACTTTATGGGAGATACTAAAACATTTCAAATTGTCTTTATCTCAATATGTATCGTATTGACCATCGCAGGGGTATTTGTTTTTTCTTTTGGAGGTACTAAAGCAAAGAAGGGAAGTTATACCGGAGCTACTGCAATTATCTGGGGAACTGAAGATGAGAAAATGATGACCGATCTCATCAACGCTTCAGATAGTGCGGGTACGAAAGTATATGCAAAGTATGTAGAAAAGGATGCCGCAAACTTCAACCAGATTCTTCTTGAAGCACTTGCGACTGGTCGAGGACCGGATGCTATTCTTGTGTCGGCTGAAGATCTACTTACTTACCAAGACAAGATTCTCACCATACCGTTCGAGACTTTGAATGAACGTGATTTTAAGGACAGGTTTATAGAAGAAGGTGAATTGTTTAGGACAGACAAGGGATTTCTTGCTGTTCCTTTTTCTGTGGATCCACTTGTTTTGTATTGGAACAGGGATATTTTCACCATTCACGACAAAACATCTCCTCCCGCAAATTGGAGTACGATTGTATCGCTTGTACCTGAGATGCGTGATATTTCGGAAGATCTTACTGTTTTTGAGGCAGTAATCTCTCTTGGTGATTATCGAAATATTAACAATGCAAAATCTATTCTCTCAGCTCTCATGTTACAGTCGGGAACTGTCATCACCTCTCTTAAGTATCAAGAGAATGGTGAGAAAATCATACTCAATTCTGAACTCGATGGATCATCTCGCGACACTATGGTGGTTCCGGCGGTTGCCGCGCTCAATTTCTATACGCAATTTGCGGACCCTCTTTCAAAGGTGTATTCGTGGAATCGTTCACTTCCAAACTCACTTGATATGTTCGCATCAGATGATCTTGCTATGTATATTGGATTTGGTAGTGAATCAAACTTGATTCGTTCCAAGAATCCTAATCTCAATTTCGACATGGCACTGCTCCCCCAGTCGAGTGCAAGTGCGGTTCCTGTGACATACGGAAAGATGCTCGGTATCGCAGTCTTTTCTTCATCGAAAAACCAAGTAGGAGCATATCAGGCTATCTCTTCTCTTACGGCAGCTCCTTTTATAAAGGCATATGCGGAAAAGACGGGTCTTCCTCCTGTGCGTCGTGATCTACTCGCAACTCTTCCTGGTACGGCCGATGGAAACATTTTGTATAAGAGTGCAATCTATAGTCGTGGCTTTCTTGATCCAAATCCTACAAAGACCGGTAGTATCTTCCAAACAATGATCGAATCGGTTCTTTCAGGTCGACTTACTTCAAACAATGCAGTGCAGGGTGCAGATTCGCAATTCCGACTGCTCATTGATGAATTTAATCAGAAACAAGATATTGAATAATATGAAAAAACTTCTTACAACAATATATTGCGCTTTGATGGTAGGGACACTACTTGTTCCCGCATTTTCTTTTGCACAAAATCCTGGGCAGAAGGGATACTATATTTTGAATTTTAAGTGTACCGGAGATATAATTGCAGGGAGTAATGGTGAGCGTACCTGTAACTTTAAAGATTTCATGGTCCTTGTTGATCGTATTGTTACACTTCTTCTGTATATCGCAACGATCCTCGCGGTCATTTCGTTTGTGTATGCCGGCTTCAAATTACTGTTTTCAGGAGGGAACGAGGAAGCCATTAAGGACGCTAAACATATATTTGTGAGTGTTCTTATTGGTTTGGTGCTGGCGTTCGGGGCGTGGATGATTGTGCGGTTTGTACTTGTGACACTTGGCGTAAAGGAAGATTCGAAGTACACTTTGATTGAGGGTATAAATTAACTATATGAAATCTCTATCTCGCATCCAGATCGGTCTCTATATGGTACTCCTTTCTTTTCCTACTATTTTGTTGGCACAAAATACAGGAGGTAGACCAATTATAGAAAATCCCCTTGGTAAGACCAACGATCTTTTTGCTTATATCAACAGTATTATCGACGCAGCACTCAAGCTCGGAGCGATTGTGGCGGTCATCGCTATTATTATTGCAGGCTTCATGTTTGTGACGGCACAAGGTGACGAGAAAAAGCTCGAGACCGCCAAGAGAATTCTTCTGTATGCAGCGATTGGAATGGTCATCTTGCTTGGTGCTCGTGCGATCTCGGCGGTTATTATTAATACAGTCACCAATGTCGACAATGCAAGCAGATAATAAATAAAAATATGAGTTGTTATAATTTCCAATGTTTCGTTTCATTCGCGACAGGTATGATCAATCAGTTAGTAGTCATCCTCATCGGTATCGGTCTTCTTCTCTTCATTTGGGGATTGGTTAAGTATGTCGCTGCTGGGGGAGACGAAGCAAAGGTTGCAGAAGCAAAACAATTTATCGTATTTGGACTTATTGCCTTCTTTGTCATGATGTCAGTATGGGGTCTTACCAATATCTTGGTACGTACTTTCTTCCCGTCAAACGGACTCATCATTCCACAGTTTATATAAAAGGGCTTGTTGCACGGGGATTTGGTGTAGTATACTTATAGGGTACATAAATTATTAATCAATTAGCATCAAAGTATCAATTTTATGAAAAAAATATTAGCATTAGTCGCAGTCTTCCTTCTTCCTCTTATTAGCTTCGGACAGGATGGAGGTCTTGCAGATGGAAACATTTTTGAGACTCTTATTGAAATTATCAACACCTTAATTCCATTTGCTATCGGTGTTGCCGTATTCATCTTTATCGTTGGTTTGATCCGTTATGTTAATGCCGGTGGAGACGAAGACAAGGTAAAGGCAGCTCGAAATACCATCATTTGGGGACTCATCATTATCTTCGTTATGTTCTCAGCGGTAGGTATTGTCAACATCTTGAACAAAACATTCAACCTCGACCGCGAACTTAATAGAGATAACCTTCCTAGAATCTAATATCGCCTGATTCTCGATGGATAAATTCATTAGCGCAGTTAGTCAGCAGATTCTCAATCCGTTCATTTACCTGCTGTTTGCTATCGCTCTTCTTGTCTTTATTTGGGGGGTAGTACGCTTCATATCCCAAGGAGGGGATGAAGATGCACGAACTATTGCAAAGAGGCACATCCTCTATGGGCTTCTTGGAATGTTCATTATGATTTCGGCATTTTCTCTCGTTCGTCTCATCACAGGGGTATTCATCACCGGTTCCTACGGCAACGATGTCAGAAATGATCTAAACGAAATACAGAACAGATAGAAGGGGAGACAGAAAGGAAGAAAATCTCGTAACAAAAAACAAAAAGCCGCCGCAGCACATGAAGTGCTACGGCGGTTTTGGTTTTGCGTTTATATTTGCGATCAAATCGCGAGGGCGCACCCCTCAAAAGAACTTACCGCTTGAGCACTCGTCTTTCGACTCGTGCGATCAAGCGATATTTGAGATGTACCCCCCCAGGTGGGAGGACTACTCTTACCAGGGTTGGGTCAAACCCTGGTGGCAGGCCCAATAGGTAATGGTCGGTACCCCGGGTCTCTATCCGT
>CALRBL010000004.1 GCA_943354075.1 Candidatus Nomurabacteria bacterium
CACACTTTGAAGTGAAGAGGGTGCCTGACCACACACTATCTACAAGCTCTTGTATTTCGACTTTCACCTTATCAATATCTTTTTCTTCGATGGTAAGAGTTTGTGTTTCGCATCGGCCTTTTTCGTCCGGTGTAAGGAAAACAAGTGAAGGAATAATATTCTTCCCTTCTTTTTCTGCCTTCTCTTGTAAAAGCATCTTATAGAAAACAAGTTGTCTGAAATATCCACCATCAGAGTTTGCTGTCTCTCCCTTTATTTCGTTCACACTCATTTTCTTTCTTGTCTTGTAATCGAAGACCAAAAGTTCGGAAGGTGTGGTGATGACGGTGTCTAATTTTCCATGAAGACGAATTTCGTTGAACATGGTCTCACTCCACGACTCAACACTCACTTCTCCTTGTGTATGGAAATGAGGATACAAACACTCCGCGACTATGGGAGCATTTTTCGCAAGGTCACGTAAAACCGATTCTTTTTCAAATGTTCGTAAATATGATGCTCCGACAGATTCCGCGGCAATCGTATTGATAGTTGCGACAATCGTTTCTTTTGTGCGCAAACCCTCTTCTTGTTTCCATATTTCAGCAATTGCGGCATGCATCGCAATTCCTTTCTCTGCGGTAGGAGAAGGAGCAATCGGTAATCGTAGAATGCTTTTGAAAATAAATGATGCGGGACATTCAAGAAAATGATTGAGTGCGGTAACTGAAAGTCCACGTTCCAAAAGACTTGTCTTTGTGTATTCTTGGATTTTCTTTCGCTTCACATCACTTTTTTCTCCGTCTTTTGAACTTCTGAAAATAGAAATATCGGAACCTTCCGAAATATTTCCTACTTTCTGTACAGAAGAAGGATCGAGTTCTGATACAAAACGAAGAGGGGTATTCAAATCTCCCGCCACATCTTCGATGGGAGACATGATCACGACATGTTCTCGTGCACGTGTGAGTGCAACATAAAAAAGTCGACGAGCATCACGAATATCGTCACCATCTTTTTCTAGTTTTTTTGAAGGCAATATAAAGTGCGAAGTGCGCTTGCGAGGCAGCCATGACTCCTCGGTAGCATAAGGTATAAAAACATAATCAAATTCAAGACCCTTCGAACCGTGAGCAGTCATTGCTGAAATCTTTGCATCAGAAAGTCCCACCGATATTTTAATTCGTTTACCCTCTGATACACTCTTGTAACTAACAAGTTTTTCTATAAGAATTTGAGGATCCCTTACTCCGTATTGTTTTACAATATTTTGAGCTAGATTAATGATACCCTTCCACACATCAACATATTCCGGATCAGAAGCGATTAATTGTGAGAACCCTGAAAGTTCCGCCAGACGTATGAGAAAAAAGATTGGGCTGTCTTCCAAAAGAAGTGATTTTATAGATGAAAGTGCAGGAATTTCTTTTATAACATCTCCCACCATACCTTTTCGCAATTTCTGTATTAATACTACTCCTTCTGAAAATGGAAGCCCCCACAAACCAACAACAATGGTTTTTGAGAATGCTTCCGTATCGAGTGGATCTTTAACAAAATCCATCAATGAAAAGAAAATGTTACCGATGGGATGATTGAAGATATCAATAGAACGTTCTGCGGAAATATCCACGTCATATTCTTCTGCGAGATGTACGAACCGATCGACGTCTTTGTTGGTACGGGAAATAATAGCCACTGTTTTTTCTGGTTCTTCTTTTTTAATTCGACGAATTTCGTGTATCAAAAATCTTTCAGCAGATTCTCGGTCAGATGGCTCTACGAGATCAATGTATCTTTTTTCTTTTTTAGTGCCTGTGCGTAATTTCACACGTAGCTTTTCATGTTCCCCCTCCGCATAGTTTCCTTCTATCATGGAAAAACTAGCATCAAGAATGTGTTGATGTGAACGATAGTTTTCTTCAAGAGAAATCACTTTCATAGACGGCCACGCTTTTTCGAATCGAAGAAAGTTCTCGACAGATGCTCCTTGAAAACGATAGATCGCCTGTTTCTCATCTCCCACCACAAACAAGTTTGGATTCTCAAAAAAGTCAGCGATGAGACGCACTATCAAATTTTGTGAGTCATTCGTATCTTGATGTTCGTCGACAAGAAGATAGAGAAACTTTTCTTGAACAAGTCGGAGGAGCAATTCATCACTACCAAACGCAAGTAACACATTCAAAATAAGATCATCATAGTCCATTAATTTCTTTTCTTTTTTGAGTTCCTCGTATCGCGCGTAGATATCGGCAAAGAGCATAGTTTTTTCGAGACGTTCGATTTTCTTTTTAGCGTCAGCTTTCAATTCACCTTTCGATGCGCCGCGAGTGGAGATAGAATTTTCGTCGTTCTTTATAAAAAGAATTTCTTTTTCTACATATTCCTTTATCGAAGATTCTGACAAGGCTTCACGCTTTGATTCACTAATAGCACCAATGATCGAGTGGATATAGAGATCAGGCTTACCAAGAGGTCTGAGTGTCGAAAATCTTTGATCTTCTAAAATACTTCGCACCAATTCTACCGATTCAATATCAGTCATCTGAGTAAACCCTTCTATATATGTAAAATGATCTGGAAATTCTGACATCACTGACGCTGCAAATCCATGAAAAGTATGAATACGCACCTCATCGGCTTCCGAGCCGATAATCTCTCGAAGCTTCGTTTTCATCGCTTTTACACCTGCATCGGTGAAGGTGATGGCCAGGATGCCCGACGGGGGCGTATCGGTTTTTTTAAGGATATTGGCGATGCGAAGGGTCAATATAGAGGTCTTTCCTGTCCCAGGCCCTGCAATGACCATTACAGGCCCTTCAAGGGTGTCTACGGCCTGTTTTTGGGCCTTATTCAGCCGGGAATAGAGAGTTTCGAATACCATGTCTGGCATTGTATCATTACCATGTCTGGCTTGGTATAAATGGCTTGTAAAAGCTCGACCAGGGGTATTCATCTCGACTATTCACAATCTCAGCTTCGACAGGATTATCATGAATATAATTGATAACTAATTTCAAATGATCGTTGTTTTCGATAAGAACAGCCTTATATTTGTCTTGGAAAAGATGGCCTATTCTGCCATGCTTTTTATTGAAATACTTAACATAGCTCGTGCAAACTTTTTGAATAAGATTACTTATGGATATATTTGAATGTTGCCTTATTAATAAATGATAATGATTCGACATAATGCAATAAGCATGAATTTCAAACGATCCTGGTGAGAGAATCTTTTTTGGCCTGCTTGTTTTTACTGTGAATCTATCGGGGAATACTGCTTCCGATAAGAAAAACAGAAAGACCTTCATATCTTCGTCATCAAGAAAGATGTTTTGTTTATTATTCCCTCGATTATAGACATGATAATAATTACCTATTGAAAAGTTTTTATAATCTCTATTATTTCTATGTATCATGCCAGACATGGTACATAAAGACGTATCAGATAAATCCTAAGAAATACTCAATTAATCATCAAATAATTCTGACAATGCCAGACATGGTTAACGGTCCTGCCGTCTTTTTTTAATAGTTTTTTAAACGATTGATCTTTTCGTGCTGCCGGATCTTTTCGTGAGCTTTTGCTTCGATCTGTCGGATACGTTCTCGGGTGACATTGAACTGTTTTCCGACCTCTTCAAGCGTGTGCTGTATGCCATCGGTGAGACCGTGTCGAAGTTCAAGAATTTTTCGTTCTTTTTCGGAAAGATCATCGAGGATTTCTTTGACTTGGTCGGTCAAAATGCGTCGTGATGATTCCTGATCAGGAGAAAGAATTTTGTCGTCGGAAATAAAGTCTCCATAAGTAGAGTTCTTGTCGTCTCCATCGTCTCCAACGGGTGTGTCGAGAGAAAGTGTGCTTTGGTCAATCTTTTCGATGTTGTAAATTTTCTCGACATCAAGTCCCATTTCAACAGCAATTTCATCAGGCAATGGGTCGCGACCAAGATCTTGCGATAATCGCCGAACCACTTGTTTGTATTTTGCGATGGTTTCAACCATGTGCACCGGCACGCGGATGGTACGAGACTGGTCAGCAAGTGCGCGAGTAATCGACTGACGAATCCACCATGTCGCATAGGTCGAGAATTTGAATCCCTTGGACCAATCGAACTTGGAGACAGCTTTGAAGAGACCAATGTTTCCTTCCTGAATAAGGTCGAGGAGAGTAAGGTCGGGAGATCGTCCGACATATTTTTTAGCGATAGAGACCACAAGACGCAAGTTTGCGCGAGCAAGAAGATTGATGGCTTCTTGGTCTCCGGATTCGATACGCTTCGCTAATTCTTTTTCTTGTTCAGCCTTGATAAGCGGGTACTGTCCGATTTCTTTCAAATACATCTGAATGGAATCGTAGTTCGAATCGTTACGATTGTAGACATACTTCTTGAGCATGTCTTCTTCTTCTGCAACATCGAGAAGTCCTCCTCCTTCGAGCACGTCGATGCCGGAAGTCGAAAGTTTCTCATACAAAGAGTCGAGAAAGATCACATCATCTTCGATGTGCGGAAATTCTTTGAGAATATCGTCATAGGTAATGAAGCCACGTTCTTTTCCCTTCGCAAGAAGTCGGTTGGTGTGCGCCTCGAGATCTTTTTCTTTTTTGGTGACTGCAGCCTTAACAGGCTTCATCATTTTGATCACGCGCTTCTTCACTTCGGGCTCACCTTTTACCGACTTGATGGGTCGAAGAGGCAGAGCCATCTTAGCCTTTTTTACGATCTTTTTTACGGCTTTTTTCGGAGCAGACTTTTTCTTCAAAACTTTCTTCGGCTTGTTTACCTTCTTTGCTTTCGCAACCTTCTTCGCCTTGTTTTTTGTTTTTTTCATTATATAAAAGTTAGCTATCCCTGCTTTGCCAATTCCTTCCGTATCTCGTCGCTTCGCTTGAGACATGCTCCTGCCTTTGAGTTGTCGCCATCTTGTTCTGCCGCGAGATGCTGCCTCATGGCTTCCTTCAATTCGTTCTGCAGCTTTTCTTTTTCTATCAGTTTCAAAAGATCCGAAAGATACGCCTCGGGGGTCTGTCCGCTTTTGGCGAGCCATTCCTCGACGACAAATTGCAACTCGTCCTTGATCTCGTCAGCGTTTTCGATATAGGCCTTGGCCTTTTCCTCATCGTGGAGGATTAAATAAGTTCCGGCGATAAGCCGGTGTTTGGAGCTATGTGGTTGTGCGGGCATAGTACCACTATTTCCCTCCGAGCGCAATGCGGGTGCTGCGCCAGCTGCCGGAGTGCCGCCCGCCGGCAAGGCCTTCCTGAGAGATGCAAGAAGTGCCTCTTCTTTAATTCCTGTACGTACTGAAACGAGCCGAATAAAATGTGACTGATCGATCGGACTCTCGATGGCTTTGATATACGGTAGGATCTCGCTCTCAATCTCTTTTCCGAGTTCGCGTTCGCCGAGTCCCCTACTCTGAAGCGCTTTCAGATAAAATTCAACAACATGCAAACCCTTTTTAATCATCTCTTTGAATGCATTCGGATCCGCCTTTAGAATATCCGCAGGATCAGATCCCGGAGTGATCGGTACCATCTTCACATCCATACCAAGAGACAGAGCGAGTGCCCATGCACGGCGCGCAGCTTCTACTCCAGCCTTGTCGCCATCGTAGGCGATCAAAATATTCTTGGAGAAGCGCGCGAGCATCTCGAGCTGCGGGCGAGTGAGCGCTGTGCCCGATGTGGCGATGGTATTCCCAAATCCCGCCTGCTGCGCCATGAGAAGATCCATCTGACCTTCCACGAGCAAGGAGAATTTCCACTTCGCGATAGCACCTTTAGCTTTATGAAAGCCGTAGAGCGTGCGGGATTTGTCGAAGAGCGCAGTGTCAGGACTATTGAGATACTTCGCATTGATGGGCATCTTAGCAGAATCTGAATTACTGCTAAGATGCCCATCATCAGCTTCCCAGTCCTTAAAGCGTCCCGTAAATGCGATCACTTTGCCTCCCTGATCGAAAATCGGGAACATAATACGCGATCTGAAACGATCATAGAATCCATGATTCCCCATCTTTGCAAGACCTGCCTCTTCGATGCCCTTATCGGTAAATCCAGAGACCTTGAGATGATCGTAAAGATTGTTCCAACCTTTCTTAGTGGAACCGATTCTCCATTCCGCGATAGTCTCCGCCATCAAACCACGATTGAGAAGGTATTCCATGCTTTTTGCATCCTGTTTAAGCTCACCTTCAAAGTACGACGTAGCAGCTTCCATAATCTTTCGGAGTATCTCTTTCTCGTCATCTTCTTTTTTTGCTTCTGGGGCACGGAAATCTTCGAGAGTCACTCCCGCCTTTTCAGCGAGCATTTTGAGCGCTTCCTTGAAATCCATCTTCTCGAATTCCTGAACGAAGGAGAAAATATCACCCTTGGCCTGACAACCGAAGCAATAGTAGCTGTTGCGATCCGGAGAGACCATAAAGGAGGGTGTTTTTTCGTTGTGGAACGGGCAGCGACCCTTGAAATTAGCCCCAGCGCGGTCAAGCTTAATATATGAGGAAATCAAGTCCTGTATAGGGAGTCTTTCCTTGATTTGTTCAACAGATTTTGAGGACATTTTGGTATCGCCATACTAGCATATTTTAGAAGGCTTGGATTTTCTGATACCCTAGGAAATTATTAAATAAAAAAAACTAGGTCGGCATTTCCTGCCGACCTAGTTGAGAGAGGTCCGACGACTTGATCGTCTCTAGCCCAAATACTCGAGGAGGCTGAGTCCATCACCAGAGGCGCTATAGACGCTCGAGGTTCCAGACTTCACGACTGGTCGGTCGAGCGACATCTGGACAAAGACATCAACGCCCGCCATGAATTGCTGGCCGTCGTCGTCCAGAGTTTGCTTGATCAGTGTAATCGTGTCTCTGGCCAAGCCATCAAAATTCCGTCCCTCCATGAACGAGATGAGTGAGATGGTCAGGTGGATTCCTGGCTTCAGCCCCTTCATTGGTCTGACCATGTCTGCCTCCTGAAGGATGATCTCACCGCCGGAGATATTCCCCGCTTCAGCACGCGCCTTCCAGTTCGGGAAATTATTGACCACGACACCCAACAGGTCGCGAGCAAGAGTTTCCTCGATGAGGTCGATCTGTCTTCCGTTCAGCACGTTCTTAGGAACTGCCATTTTGAATTTCATACTGCTTTTGGTCCTTTCATTTTTGTTTCTTCTCTAAAAACTAACGCGGCATGCGTTCGAATCTGAGTCTTGATTTCACCCTATCACTATCCCTTATCAGGGTCAACAATTAATTAGAAACAAAAAAAACGCAGGAGTGACCCCGCGTTTTTTTGTATTAAACTTTCCCGCGCTTCGCTTTCCTTTTACTTATCGAGATTCTTAATCATCTCCGCCTTCTGGCTTCCTGCGAAACCAGTACCAGCTGGGATCAAGCGTCCGATGAGAACGTTCTCCATGATTCCCTTGAGATCGTCAGACGAACCTCGTACCGATGATCCAATGAGGATCTTGGTGGTCCACTGGAAAGATGCGGCTGAAAGGAATGAACGGCGTGAAAGAGAAACATCTGAGATTCCCATCACTACTGGCTCTCCCTTTGCTTCCATTCCGCCCTTCTCGCGAATCTTCTTATTCTCTCCGATGAGCTCGAAGTTTTCTACAATGTCTCCGTTTGAGAATGGAGATTCGCCAGAATCCTTGATCTTCATACGTGTGAACATCTGTCGCACGATCACTTCGATGTGCTTTCGAGATACGGATGCACCCTGAAGTTCGTAAGGCTTCTTCACTTCACCGATAACATATTCCTGTGCCTTTTCGCGTCCTGCAAACTTGAAGAGTTCGTCAACGTCACATGATCCATCAGTAAGGACATCTCCTTTCTTGACCTGATCTCCTACCTTTACGTAGACAACGCGAACTGGGTGAACAGAAAGTTCGATCTCGTTCTTTCCTGCTTTTGATTTCTTGTCTGCAATATCTGGTGTGATGACGATAACCTTTTCCTTTCCTGTGTTTCGAACTTCTGAAACAAATCCGTCAACATGAGAAATAGCAGAAGGATTCTTAGGCTTTCGCTTTTCAAAGATTTCTTCAACACGTGGAAGACCAGAAACGATGTCTCCTTTCAAAGATGCGGCTCCTCCGGCATGCTTTGTGTTCATAGACAACTGTGTTCCAGGTTCTCCGATGGCTTGCGCAGCAACAGTTCCGACGGCTTCTCCGAGATCTACATGCTTGTTCTTTCCAAGATCAAGTCCGTAACACATAGTACATACTCCCTGTAGTGTCTTACATGACATAGGAGAACGTACGAAGGCCTTTGTGACACCTACCTTTTCGAGTTCTTTCACTTCTACCTTGGTGAGAAGATGATTTCGTTCGAAGAGTACCTTTCCTGATGGATCGACAAGATCTGCAGCGAGTACACGACCGTGAATGTTTTTTGCAAATGGAGTTTCGATTCCAGAAGCAGTTTCCTTAGTAATAGTAATTCCCTCTTTAGTTCCACAATCTTTTTCAGTGATAACAATGCTCTGCGCAACCACGAAGAGTTTTCGAGTGAGGTATCCGGCTTTCGCGGTGTTCAAGGCGGTGTCGGTAAGACCCTTACGTGAACCGTGGGATGAGATGAAGTATTCGATCGGTGTGAATCCTTCTTTCGATGAAGAAAGGATAGGCACTTCGATAACTTCTCCTCGAGAGTTCTGGATAAGTCCTTTCATTCCGGCCATCTGGGTGATGTTACCGAGGGATCCTCGGGCTCCGGAGGTGATCATATCGTTCACCGATCCATTCTTCTCAAGGGTCGCAGGAATGAGCTTCTCGATATTAGACTTGGCTTCGTGCCAAATCTCGACATTCTTTCGTTGTTTCTCTTCTTCGGAAAGAAGACCTTCGTTGAATTGGTCGTAGACCGCTTCGGATTCTTTCTTGGAAGCCTCGATAATGGCAGTCTTTCCTTCTGGAATGACCACGTCGTTGATACCCCACGTGATTCCGGATTTGGTTGCGTATTTGAAACCGAATTTCTTGACTTCGTCGATGATGGCGGGAATAGTCTCTACTCCATAGATAGTGATGAGGTCATCGATAGTGCTCATCATCAATGTTCGGGTGATCTCGGCATTGATATATGGATAGTCTTTTGGAAGCACTTCATTGAAGAGGATGCGTCCGACGGATGTCTCAACAAGGTCCTTGCCGTTCTTGGACAAGACCCTCACCTTGGCACGAAGATCGAGATGCTTGAAGACATAAGCAGAGATGGCAGCCTGATCGCTTTCAAAGATTCCTCCTTCTCCCTTAACTCCCGCAACGATCTTTGTGGTCCAGTAGCAACCGAGCACGACATCGAGAAGCTTTGCGGTAACGGTAGGATCTCCAGATCCCGGTGTCAAAATGTTTTTGTCCGCTGCCATGATCTCGCGAGCTTCAGCTTGCGCCTCTTCACCGAGTGGAAGGTGAACGGCCATGGTGTCTCCGTCGAAGTCCGCGTTGAAAGCAGAACACACGAGTGGGTGAACCTGGATCGCATTACCTTCGATGAGTTGTGGCTGGAATGCCTGAATACCGAGTCGGTGCAACGTAGGCGCACGGTTCAAAAGTACGTATTTGTCTTTGATAACCTCTTCAAGAATCGCCCACACTTCAGGAATACCATCATCGATAAGACGAGATGCTCCACGAATGTTGAATGCCAATTCCCTTTCGAGAAGTTTTGAAATAACGAATGGTCGGAAAAGTTCGAGTGCCATGTGTTTTGGAAGTCCACACTGATGAAGTTTGAGTTCAGGTCCAACGACGATAACTGATCGTCCCGAATAGTCCACGCGCTTTCCAAGAAGGTTCTGTCGGAAGAGTCCTCGCTTTCCCTTGAGGTTGTCCGCAAGAGATTTGAGTGGGCGTCGCATTGCCTGATTTACACCGGCGAAAAGCTGGTTTCCGTGACGGATCGAGTTGTCGATCAAGGCATCAACAGCTTCCTGCAAGATTCGCTTTTCGTTTCGAAGGATCACGTCAGGAGCTTCGATTTCCTTAAGTTTCTTGAGTCGGTTGTTTCGGTTGATCACACGTCGGTAAAGATCGTTCACATCGGATGTCGCGTGACGTCCACCATCGAGTGCAACCATAGGTCGAAGCGCTGCGGGAATAACAGGAATATGTGAAAGGAACATCCATTCAGGACGGATGTTTGACTGAATCATTCCACGAATAAGTGCAACACGCTTGTTAAGTTTTTCTTTTTCGGTTGAGCTTGCTGATTCGAGATCTTTTTCAAGAGATGCAAGCAATTTCTTAAGATCAATTTTTTTGAAGAGGTGGTAGACGGCTTCTGCTCCAATCTCCGCTTCGAAAATTGTTCCGAACTTCAAAGAGAACTTGTGGTATTCGATTTCGTCGAGTACGCGTCCTTCCTGAATGCTTTCAATGTCACGCTTTGCACCCATCAAAAGTCCAGTGACTGCTTCTTTTGTCTTTTCATCCTGAACACCTTTTACTTTTGATTTGTATTCAGAATCAAGATCCTTAAGAAGTCGAGTTCGCTCTTCTTCATTTACTTTTGTGACGAGGTATCCAGCAAAGTAGACCACCTTTTCGATATCACCTGCAGGCATTCCCATGACCAAAGCGATTCGAGATGGCATTGAGCGAAGGAACCAGATGTGAGCGACCGGTGTGGCAAGCTCAATGTGGCCCATGCGTTCACGTCGAACGATAGAACGGGTAATCTCCACTCCGCACTTCTCGCAGACAATTCCCTTGTAGCGGATACCGCGATACTTTCCGCAATAGCATTCGAAATCCTTGTCGGGACCGAAGATCTTCTCGTCGAAGAGCCCGTTCTTTTCGGAACGCTGGGTTCGGTAGTTCATGGTCTCCGGCTTGGTGACTTCTCCGTGGGACCATTCCTTGATGCGCTCAGGTGAGGCAACCTTCAAAGACACTGCATCGAACTCGTTCACATTCTGTTCTTTTGTTTTTATGTTCATATATTTGTCTTTAAAGATTATTAATTGCCTGCCTCAGCTTCGATGACGTCTTCCGTCATGTCATCGTTTCCTTTTAATAGTTCGACATCAAGCGCAAGTCCTCGAAGGTTGTTCAAGAGCACGCTGAACGATGCAGGCACATTGCTGCCCGGAATCTTCTGACCCTTGACGATAGCGTCGAAGGCAGCTGAACGTCCCTGGATGTCGTCCGACTTGATAGTAAGGACTTCTCGAAGTGTGTGAGCAGCTCCATGACCTGAGAGCGCCCAGACTTCCATTTCTCCGAATCGCTGTCCTCCTCCCTGTGCCTTTCCTCCAAGAGGCTGCTGGGTGATGAGAGAGTAGGGGCCAATTGATCGCATGTGGATCTTGTCCTCAACCATGTGATGGAGCTTCAAGATGTACATGTATCCGACAGCGGTAGGCTGATCGAAGGCTTCTCCGGTTCGTCCGTCGAAGAGCTGAATCTTTCCGTCTTCTGGAAGTCCGGCTTTTACCAATTCTTCTTTGATTTCTTTGTCAGTCGCTCCGGCGAAAGCAGGAACGATAGCCTGGTAATTCAATTTGTGTGCGGCCATTCCGAGGTGAAGCTCGAGGATCTGTCCGAGGTTCATACGTGAAGGCACGCCGAGCGGTGTAAGGATTACGTCCACTGGGGTTCCATCCGCCATGTAAGGCATATCTTCTTCAGGAAGGATACGAGAGATAACTCCCTTGTTTCCGTGACGTCCCGCCATCTTGTCTCCAACAGATACGGATCGTAGCTGTGCAACTTCGATATGGATACGCTTGATGATTCCGGATTCAAGTTTGTCACCCTTTTCTCGTGAAAATACTTTGACACCAATAACTCGTCCTTTCTTTCCGTTCTCCATGCGCTTTGAAGTATCTTTCACATCGCGTGACTTTTCTCCGAAGATAGATCGAAGGAGTCGCTCTTCAGGAGTAAGCTGTGTTTCTCCCTTTGGAGTAATTTTTCCAACAAGGATGTCTCCAGGATGTACTTCTGCTCCGATGCGTACAATTCCCTCTTCATCCAAGTTCTTCAAACGGTTTTCACCAACATTAGGGATATCGGGAGTGGTAACTTCGGGACCAAGCTTGGTATCGCGGACGTTCACTACGAATTCTTCGATGTGGATCGAAGCAAATTTATTGTTCTTTACGAGACGTTCAGAAATAATAATGGCATCTTCATAGTTTGCTCCAGACCATGTCATGAAAGCGACACAGACGTTTTGTCCGAGTGCGATTTCTCCACGATCAGATGTTGAAGCGTCGGCCAACACATCACCCTTTGAAACTTTGTCTCCGAGATTTACCTGTGGTCGCTGGTAGTAGGCGGTGAACTGGTTGGTTCGAGAAATTTCTACAAGCTTGTATTCGATTTCTTTTGAATCCTTGTCGGCAACGAAGACAATCTTCTTTGCATCTACATATTTGATAGTTCCAGCAGAAGGAGCAACGATGACACGCTTAGTGTCGAGTGCTGCGTGACCTTCGATTCCAGTCGCAACGATAGGAGCTTCAGGAACGATGCAGGGAGTTCCCTGTTTCTGCATGTTAGATCCCATGAGTGTTCGGTTGGCATCATCGTGGTTCAAGAATGGAATCATCGAAGTAGAAACAGAGAAAGCTTGGTTGGTAGCAACGTCCATATAGTGGATATCATTCTTACTCACAAGAGAAGGTCGTCCCTTCACACGGACTTCAACCTGCTCGTCAGAAATCTTTCCATCTTCATCAGTGTTAGTAGCGGCGTGAGCGATGTTGAAACCTTCTTCTTCGAGGGCATTCATGTAGACGATTTCTCCTGTCACTTTTCCCTTGGTCACTTTCGCGTAGGGAGTCTCGATCATTCCGAACTCGTTGATACGAGCATAGGCAGACAAGTGAAGCACAAGTCCGATGTTCGGTCCTTCCGGTGTGTGGATGGGGCAAATGCGACCGTAGTGAGATGAATGAACGTCACGCACTTCGAATCCCGCACGTTCTCGTGTAAGTCCTCCGGGACCAAGAGCTGAAACAGTTCGTAAGTGTTCAAGTTCAGTAAGAAGGTTTTCCTGCTGCATGAACTGTGAGAGCTGGTTGGTAGTAAAAAATTCTTTGATACGAGCCTGAAGTGGTCGAGGTGAGATGAATTGCACAGGAAGCGCAGCATCAGAATCGATAGTAGACATGCGGTTCTGGATGTTTCGCTTGATCTGCGACATTCCGACGCGGATTTTCTGAGCAAGAAGTTCTCCCACGTATCGTACGCGGCGTGAACCAAGGTGGTCAATATCATCCGCCTCCATTCCAGGATTGTTATTGAGATGAGTGATGTGGTTGATAGTAGTTGCAACGTCATCGAGGCTGATAGTCTTTCGCTCGAGCGCCTTCTCATCCATATCTTTTTCGAAACGCTTATTGAAGCTGAGTCGTCCCACACGAGAAAGGTCGTATCGTTCTGCTCCGAAGATTGAACCAACAAATTCACGTGCGTTTTCAACTGTTGCAAGATCTCCATCACGAAGACGCTTGTGGATTTCGATGAAAGATTCATCTTGGCTCTTAGCATGATCTTTAGAAAGAGTGACTTCGATAGCCTTCT
>CALRBL010000005.1 GCA_943354075.1 Candidatus Nomurabacteria bacterium
AAGACAATGCTGTAGCAGCTGCAAAGACTCCAAACTTTGATCGCTACTGGAAAGAATACCCTCACACACTTCTCGAGGCATCAGGACTTGCCGTTGGACTTCCCGAAGGCCAAATGGGAAATTCTGAGATCGGCCACACCACCATCGGAGCTGGTCGCGCACTCGATACCGATCTTGTCCGCATCGCAAAAGATATTGATAGCGGAGCCTTTGCGGAAAACCACGCTTTCATCTCCCTCTTCAATCATGTAAAAAAATATGATTCGACACTTCATGTAAAAGGACTCGTTGGGAAAGGAGGGGTACATAGCCATCAAGATCATCTCACAGCATTTCTTCGTGCTGCAAAAAATGCAGGTATCGAAAAAATCGCCGTACATGCTTTTACCGACGGACGAGACACTCCCCCACAAAGTGCTGTAGCATATCTCAAAGAAATCGAAGCAGTACTTGAAGAAATCGGAATTGGATTTATTGCCACCATGTCCGGACGTTTCTACGCCATGGATCGCGACAACAATTGGGATCGTCTCGCAAAAGCAGAAGCCGCGATGTTTGACGGAAAAGGACATGTAAAACAAGGTGAAAAACCTTCAGAAATTCTCGAGCAACTGTACGTAAACGGAGCACTCGATGAACATATTGAACCTGTCGTCTTTCTCGATGCAAATGGAAAAGGATACAAAGTCGAAAATAACGACGGAGTCTTTTTCTTCAACTTCCGTTCCGATCGTGCGCGCATGCTTTCAAAGAAGATAGAAGAAATGCGTGCTGCAAAAAATCTTTTCTATGTAACTCTCACTGAATATGAAAAAGGATCAGAAGGTAGTGCAACTATTGCTTTTCCCAAGCTCGCCATCGAAACTACTCTTGCAAAAGAAATTTCTGCGGCGGGACTT
This sequence comes from Candidatus Nomurabacteria bacterium, assembly GCA_943354075.1. Taxonomy (GTDB): domain Bacteria; phylum Patescibacteriota; class Minisyncoccia; order Phycocordibacterales; family CALRBL01; genus CALRBL01. Next base: position 900 of record CALRBL010000005.1, read on the forward strand.
TCCCAAGCACACATCGCCGAAACAGAGAAGTTCCCGCATGCCACCTATTTCTTAAACGGCGGCATCGAGACTCCTTACCAGAATGAAAAACATATAATGCTCGATAGTCGAAAAGATGTCGCAACGCACGACCTTGCCCCCAAAATGCGCGCGGAAGCAATTGCTGACAAAGCGATTGAAGAAATAGAAAAAGGTACCAACTTTATCTTCATCAACATCGCAAACCCCGACATGGTGGGACACACCGCAAATGTTCCCGCAATTATCGAAGCAATTGAAGAAGCTGACAAACAGATGGGACGAGTGGTGGACACACTCATCGCACGTGGTGGTGTTGCACTCATTACCGCGGATCACGGCAATGCTGAAGTAAATATCGATCAACAAACTGGAGACAAACACACTGCACACACCATCAACCCCGTACCCTGCATCATAACGATGTCTGGCATTGTCACAGACCACGGAACACTCGCAGACCTCACGCCAACAGTCTTCAAGATTTTGGATATTAAAAAACCTGCATCAATGACTGGTGAAAGTTTGGTGAAATAAAAAAGCCCTAAGGAACGGATGGAACATTCGGTAGGGCTTAGTGCTTGCCGAGCAATTTCGTATTACTTAGCTTCGAAAGTTGCCGCAGCGACGGTGCTTCCGTTCATCACGAGCATTGAAGCGTCGTAATTGAAGTTAGCGCTATCTTTGTAGAAGACAATATCGTATTTCTTTCCTGCTACTGTCGCGCGATTCACGTAGATCGAGAGATCAGAATAATTTCCAGCAACAACTCGTTTTGCTCCGAGAATATAGGGAACTTTGTTTGTTGAAACACTGTCACGAACTGCTACCCAGTAAGATTCATCAATTGAAAGATTAGAAATAACGACCATATTTCCCTCGGATTGATCACTCACCTGAATTCCCTCGTCAATATCTTCATTTGAAGGCGCCTTTGAAGTATCTTCGTTTTCATCTCCAAAAATCATCTTGCTTCCGGTACTTGATGCCTTATCAGAATCCTTGTCATTTCCCGAAGAACCGACACTATGACCGATAATAAAACCCGCAATGAGCCCTACCACAAGCGTGATGGCTACGTATTTATCAAATCCCATTTCCTGCTGTGGTTGCTGAGGCTGTCCTGGTCTGTTGTCGTTTGGGTTCATATCTTTATGTGTTTTAGTTGATAACGTACCAATTATACGCAGAACGTCGTATAGTAAGCAAGATGACCAAAAAATCGATTATTTCTACTCTTTTAAGCATCATCTTTGTGCTTGCAATAGTCTTTCTTGATCCTAAAAGTGACACTCTTGATGGTTTCAACAAGAATTATGAAAGGAGTACGTATTTTGAAAACTGCACTACCGAAAATTCTCCCGAATCTGCAACTTCCACACTTTTCCACGTAGTGGATGTTTCAGATGGTGACACTATTGTGATAAGTCAGGGTTGCAAGCCGGTGACCGTGCGACTCATCGGTATCGACACACCAGAAACTGTCGATCCTCGTAAACCCGTGCAATGTTTTGGAAAAGAAGCATCGGACTATACAAAAACAAATCTCAAAGGAAAGAATGTGACGATTGAGACAGATGAGACGCAAGATATTCATGACAAATATGGAAGACTTCTTGGGTATGTGATTCTCGAAGATGAACTCGGAAATAAAATAAATTTCAATGAGCGATTGGTAGAGGAAGGATACGCTCACGAATACACCTACAAGGTGCCGTACAAATATCAGGAACGATTCAAAACCGCTGAATCACATGCGCGAGAAAGCCAGAGAGGATTGTGGGCGATGAATGTGTGCTCTCAATGAGCCAATAATTCGTGATATTTTTCTTGTAACTTAGCGAGCTTTGGCGCGATGATAATCTGACAATATGCCTTGTCTTTGTTCTGTTCATAATAATCGTGATGATAATTTTCCGCGACGTAAAACATGCTTGCCGGAGTCACCTCGGTCACCACGGGATTCTCGTATGCCTTTGATTCATTCAACTCTTTAATAAGTGCTTCTGCTTCCGTCTTCTGTTCTTCACTTGTATAAAAAATACCTGAACGATACTGCGTTCCTATATCATTTCCCTGACGATTCAGAGTTGTCGGATCATGTGTATTAAAAAAGACCGAAAGTAATGAGCCGTAACTTATTACCGCGGGATCAAATTGAATACGCACCGCTTCTGCATGACCTGTGTCACCATTACACACTTTCATATATGTCGGATTTTCTATTTCGCCTCCAATATATCCTGGCTCTGCCGAAATCACACCCTTCAATCCTTTAAGAAAAGCTTCTGTGCACCAGAAACATCCGCCAGCAAAAATCGCTGTTTGAAGTTGATCAATCATCTTATTGCCTTGCAGCTTCTTCACTTAATCCGACTTCTTCAAGAATTTCAGCCAACGACGCCCTCTTTTCTTCTTCTGAAATTCCCTGATCGAGAGACAACCTCCAACGATAGAGCATGCGCGCAGTCTCTGGATCATCGGTGACAGTTCGTCCGATATTGCCAGTTTTGTTCATAATATTTCTTGCCAAGGCGTCATTAGGATCAATGCCTAGCTTTCCTTTTGCAGTATTATATTCACTTTTTACTTCACCTATTTTGGATAGAAGGAATTGAATAAAATCCTCTCTTGAGACCGGCTGGTTTTCTTCACTTTTTTGTTGTTCGATTGACATAATGTATTTTTATTATTTTTAATTATTCCACCCCCTTTCCCTCAGCCTGTAAATCTAAACACACCGAATTAAGACAGTATCTTTTTCCGGTAGGAGTACCAACACCATCATCGAAAACATGGCCGAGGTGGGATTTACAATTAGAGCACTGAACTTCTACACGATTCATTCCGTGTGCATTGTCGTGTACAAATTCCACACTTCCCGGCATCGCATCATAGAAACTTGGCCATCCGGTACCCGAATCAAATTTGGTGTCCGAATGAAAAAGTTCAGATCCGCAGACCTTGCATTTATAGACGCCTTTTTCTTTGGTGCTCACATACTTTCCGGTGAAAGGCGCCTCCGTTCCCTTCTCACGAAGAACATGATATTCCTCGGAAGTAAGCTTATTTTTGATTTCTTCTTCGTTCATACGGTAATAATATACCTATATTGCATTTGCCACTAGATATGGTATTTTAGTTTCTGAATGTCCTTTCCACGACGCTTAGGCGTATTGGTCGCAGGACTTTTCTGCGCACCAGCCGCCTTTCTCGGCCTCACCGAGATGCCTTCCTTACGCACGATCCCGCCGACGACCGAGGTTCAACCCTCCGTTATCTCGGCAGCACCGCGCGCAGCGAACCTCCAGATCCTAACTCTCGCCGGTACCGCAGCCCTCTGCGACACCCGCTGGATGTTCCGGGATGGAACGTTCGCATCGTCAACTCTCCTGAAGCGAGCCTCACGGGCGCCTCCGGGGAGTCAAAGAAGCGCCGATCTCCGATCGGGCGCGCACAACACCAACGCCAGCAGCAGAAAGCACGTAACTACGGACTACGTAAGCCCACGCTGCCATTGCGGCAAAAATCGTAACGACCTTCAGCACGCTCCCGGGTTCCCCGGGCGCGTGCTGCTTTTTTATATCATTTCTCTACAAATATTCTCACCAGCTGTATATCGCGATAGCTGACATTCGGGCCAAGAGCGTTCTTCACAGGCCCGAGCTTCATGTCGCCGTTCTTCTCATAAAAATACTTGAGAGATTTCTCTATCTCGCCGAATTTCTTCGCGGATATTCCTTTCTTTATATACTCCACTTCTTTTAGCTCGATCTGATGTTCTTCCAAAAGCTTTTCGACATGGTTCAGGATCGTCGCTTCGGTCATTTCGCGATGCTCGGCGATGTCTTTAAGAGGGATCTTCTCCTTGAGGAGTTCAAGGGTCTTCTGGAATGTGGTGGGCTTGGGCGGTTTCTCTTTTTTCTTCTTACCTTTCACGATCGCGCCATTCTCTACTTTTTGCTCGAAGACATATGCGGGAGCGATAGAGCGGATGAACGCATCCTGCCCGATAGTAAGAGTTTTTCCTTCCTGCATCTCGTAGAGGATGCGCTTGGCAGCGAGCGATTTGTCGCGGAGTTGCTTGTCATAAGCAAGCACTTCAGCATCCACGAGAAGCGCTTTGTCATTGAAGCCGAGGATGGTGAGGCCGTTCCACGAGCGCACGCGAGAAAGCGCCACATATCCCATTCCCTTTTCGAATGATTTTGAAAGATCCACCTCAACGGCATCAAGACTCATTCCCTGGCTTTTGTGAACGGTGATCGCCCACGCAAGGCGAAGTGGATATTGTCGGAGTTCCGCTTTGACTTTGCCGTCTTCCTCAATAGTCCAGCTCTCCATTGGCACGTCGATGAGCTTTCCGGAAAGTGTTTCGACAACAGGACCCCCCGAAAATCCTTCCACTTCGCGTACCACGCCGAGCGTGCCGTTCGCGTAGCCTACATCGAAATTGTTCTTCACGAACATCACCTTGGCACCGACTTTCAATTTAAGAGATTCTGCTGCAAGGCATCCTTTCTTCAAAGTCTCGACGAGATTCTCCTTGCCAGTCGTATCCATGTCATATACTGCGACGTCACCCAGAAGGCTGCGGAGCTCGGCTTCATTCACGCTGTCGACATCGACATTGTGAGTATAGAGACGCGTCGGCTTCACTCCAGCAAGAGGGCCGTTCTCACCGAGCATTATCACTTCCTCGCCATCGTCGTTGCTCGTGCCACCGTTCGAACGGAATCTCTTGCGCACATGATTCATAGTTCCCTCATCAACACGACTTCCACGAATATCGTTGAGTACGCGTATAGAGACATCATCATTGTGACGAAATTGTTCCTCGAGATAGCAAATATTGAAACCACCATTTTTCCAAGCATCAGAATGATAAATAAATTTTGGTACAGGTTCACCATAGCGAGACACCGGCGGCAACTGGAAAAAATCTCCACAAAGAATCACCTGGATACCTCCAAACGGTGCATCGTTTCTTTTGAATGCTTTGAGAATCTCATCTACAAGATCGAGACGAAAATGATGGAGCATCGAGACCTCGTCTATGATGAGCACTCGCACTTTTTCCATGCGCTTCCAGAGATATTGTTTCTCCTGCATTGACTCAAGATCAAATGGTGAGAGAAAATTACGAATACCAAGTCCTGTCCACGAGTGGATAGTAGTACCACCCATATGAGTAGCTGCAATACCCGTGGATGCGGTGATACCGACCTCGACATCGTGATCTTTGAGATACTCGATATACATATTGAGAAGGTGCGTCTTTCCAGAACCTGCGGCACCCGTGATATACACGTTCACGCCGGTTTTTAGAATATTGAATGCTTCTTGCTGGGTCATGGTAGGAGGATTATATCATCTTTTAATTCTTGACTGCCGTCTTCTTTTTGATACAATATCGGTGTTGGAATCTTGGGGAAGCCATTCCCACCGATCTCGGAAACACCTGTTTCCGAGTGATTATCTGGAAGCTCAAGCAATTGCTTGAGTTTTTTCTTTATCTTCAGAAGTACTGACTTTTCCATCCGAAACAATTTCTTTTGAAATCTTTTGGTGTGCATCATTTTGATTTGATGCAACATGATCCATTCCTGTATTTTCTTGGGTCGTAATGGGTAAAACGATACACGCTTCACTTGATAACTTTTTAATGATCAGCACCGGTCGAGTAAACATCTCTCCCTTTCCTTTTGCTTCCGTACCGAGATTAATTCCTATCGAACACCACCACACTTCCCCTTCCTTAAAAAAGGGTTTTTTGTGAGTATGTGACAAAGATTTCTTTCTGAAATTCCAATGATCATATTCATCCATCAAAACATCTTCGCATCTACCTCATCAAATTTTCCCAAAGAAAAACTCAACTAAAAATCAAACGCAACCAAAAGAAAACCCCGCGGAGGCGGGGTTTTCTTGATCGTTACTTGATAGTAACTTTTGTATGAGGCTGCTTGTGGCCATTCTTCTTGAAATATCGGCTCTTCTGCTTGTATTTGATGACGATGATCTTCTTGTTTCGTCCCTGTTCCTCGAAGTCTGCAACGACAGTCGCGCCTTCGATAAAGGGAGTTCCTACAACGGTCTTTCCGGCAGTAGAAGTAAGGAGAACCTTGTCAAAAGTAACCTTGTCGCCTTTCACGAATTCACCATCAAGCTTCTCTACTTTGAGAGAATCTCCTGCCTTGACGACATATTGCTTTCCGCCTGTCTGTATTACACTAAAATCCATAGTTCAGCCATACTACCGTATATACAGTAAGTACGCAAGAGAGTCTGGAATACATAAGTTTTATGAGCCCATTTTCGATGCAAAATCGAAACAAGGCGAAGAAAACTATGTATTCCAGACTCTCTTGCAACTTTCCTAATTACGCTAGTTTTAGCATCAATTCCGCAGGAGCCAAGTGGAAATAATCACCCTGAACAACCGCTTTAATATGCTTACGTAGCTCTGTCGGAATCGCTCTCATGATCTGATCCTTCACATACGAAGGAACAAAGAGATATATACTTGGGAAACTCTCTGCTTTTATGTTCTTAAGATGTACCACCAACTCACTCATGAAGTCTTTTATGAGTTCTCGCTCTTCAGAGAACGGCATTTTGAAGGTATCGAGCTTTTCAAGCGTACCTTTCGACGCCTTATAGATAACCGCGTCCTGCTTCCCTGTTACAAGGAGAAGCGCATCACCTTTCTTGCTCCACAAACGCTTTAGATTTTTAGGTATTCTCATAGGCCATTAATAGTTAACTGATAAAGTTACTTGTTATATGGTGCGACTACCACCTTCCTACTATTTTACTCTTCTCACAACCGACATCAAGACTTTTTTGGATTAGACCACATCACGATTCATCGACATCTGGTTTATCCAACACTAGAGCCTCGATTCCCGGAGCACTTTCAGTGATACGCATAACATCTTTATCGATCTTTTTTAATTCCGCAGATGATTTGTTGAAATGATTGTAAGTAGTCTGCAAAGAGGTACCAATTTTGTTGTGATTTTCTTCGTAGACCTTCAAATGTTTACCTAGTTCCTCCACTCTTTTCACAATATCCTTGGCCGTTTCTTCGATTTGGAGCGCTTTGAGACCTTGAAGAACCGTTTGTAGATACGCAAGGAAAGAAGTCGGCGACACAATGATAACTTTGTACTTGGATGCAGCACGCTGGATCAAGTTTTCGTTCTCATCCTTGAGTGCTCCGATCTTGTTTACCAATAGATCATAGTAGATCGCCTCGTGCGGGATGAACATAAACGCAAAATCCATCGTATTCTCCGATGGTTTGATATATTTTGAAGTTTCCGAGATACGCATCTTCAAATCGTTCACAAATGTCTTCTCAAGACGCTCTTTGTCAGCAGGATTTTGCTCTTCCACAAGCTTGTTGTAGTTCTCCAGCGAAAACTTTGAGTCAATCGGAATGATTTTGTCTTTCACTCGCACAATCGCATCCACAATATTCCCATCAGCAAACATATATTGCATCTCATACGAACCCGGTGGAAGAACATTCTTCAAAAGCGTCTCAAGATAGTATTCACCGAGCACTCCGCGTTGTTTTGGATTCTTGAGAATGTCTTGAAGTGATCGAAGCTGATCAGCAAAAGACACCACCTGCTTGTTGGTCTCCTTAAGCGAAGTGAGTTCTTCCGTAATATCGCGAATCATCTTGAAAGAGCTATTCGATTGAGTAAGAAATGTATCCTGAAGATTTTTTGACGATTCACTAAGTTTTGTATCCACTGTACGCGAAAGCTCATTGATTTGATTCATCATGAGTTGCATAGCGCCGTTGTCCTGCTGTTCGACGGGCTTTTGTTTACGAAAAAGTAGAATAGCAGCGATTGCGACTAGAAAGATGAGAATAACGATGTTGATAGGATCCATAGGTTCATATTATCACGAAAGTGTGCTTAGATAGCGAACAGAAAGGCCCAAACCATGAAAAAAAGAACACCTCTTATTCTCGGAAAGGTAATGATCCACCTCTACGAGATGTTCGGTGACGATATCGATCATGAAGCTTGTCAGATCTTCGAGGAACACATTAGTGCATATCAATGGGTGTTGCGCGAAGACGGCGCCATCATCTGCAAGGAAGCAAAGGATGAGGGTCTTATAAACCTTGTCATAGACCTCGGAGACCTGGAAACTCGCGAAGCATTCAACAGACTTCCTCGCTACTTCAGCCACGACCACTCCCTTGATCTTTCAAAGATGCGCATGAAGGTGACGATGAACACTGAGCATGTCGAATTCTCTCCCTGGGATCGGGACGAGGAAGACGCTCTCGTGTTTAATCACTCATCAATATATGTCGAATCGGTCAAAGACATGTACGAGATGCTCCAAAAAGCTAATGCAGTGGCTGACGCTGATCCCACCGAAAACTGATCTGATCAAAACCTGACTACCACAGTGGCCCCCGCCATTGTGGTTTTCTTTTTCTTTGCTATATTTTATCTATGCACCCACAAATAAAATCAAGCCTCAAGGAAGCCATGATGGCCAAAGACCAAGTAAAACTTTCCGTCATTCGCGGACTCCTTTCCGCTTTTACCAATGAACTCGTTTCCAAAAACAAAACTCCTCAGGATCAGCTCGCCGATGACGAAGTACTTACTGTCATTTCTCGTGAAGCCAAGAAGCGCAAGGACTCCATCCAGCAATTTGAAGCCGCAGGACGTCCCGAACTTGCTGTGAGCGAAAAAGAAGAACTTGCACTCCTTGAAGCCTATCTTCCTACCCAGATGACCATGGAAGAAATCACTACATATGTTGCCAAGAAAAAGGCAGAACTTGGTATCACAGACAAATCACAGACAGTAGAACTCATCAAACCTGTCATGGCAGAACTCAAAGGCAAAGCAGATGGAAAACTCGTGAAAGAAGCAGTGGATGCAGCTCTTGCTTAGTCTCATATTCTATTGTAGTATTTAAATCTAGATAGAAAGGAGGTGTAAGTTGAAAAAACTCACCGAAATGGTTGCTGAAGTATTGTATGGTGGAGCTCCCGTTCCAACACCTGATCCTATTGAGCGAACCTGTCGCACAAAGGTTGAAAGACCGATGCATAAGGTCTATCAGTTTAAGATCACGGACCGCATGCGCCGCGAAGCTGCGGCGCGAGCACGAGGAACTCCGCAACAATGCCAGTAACAAGCCAGCGAAATGAGCGAGACGGATCCCCCAATCTGTCTCGCTTTTTTATTTGGCTTTTTAAATTCCCTTTTTAATTTAAGTTTTTTCTGTTATATTCTTTCTACATGGCCCTATCGTCTAACGGTTAGGACGGAGCCTTCTCAAGGCTTAAATCCGGGTTCGATTCCCGGTAGGGTCACACGCTATTGACTTATATCATATTTCGTGCTAGTATAGCCTCAAATCGAGGTTCTTTGATTTGGTTGAGTGTGGAAAGAGACCCACAAGATTACTGTCATTCCGACAAGTGTTTGCGGCTCACAACCACACATCAACCATCATTATCATGCAAATCAAAATTGAAATCCTTGGAAACAGGGTCGGCAACGGCGACAGCCTCAAAGACGTCATCGAAACCGCCATGAAGAAAAAAGGCTTCGAGAATTACACTCAGTTCGCTGAGAAAGTAGCCGAGGCCCGCAACAGCAAGATTGCTTCTGAGACACAAGGGATCAGCCGCATCATGCTGGGGTCCACGAGCCGTCTTGAGCCAGACAAAGCAAAGGTGTACGCCAAGATTCTCGAGCTCCCTGAGCACGACCTCCTCAAATTCGGCAGCGTGGGCAAGTACCATAAGGGTAAGCCAATCATCGTCGATGATTCGACGGATGTCACTAAACTGGTGAAAAAACTCGGGACTCAACGCGCCGTCAGCCTCGAAGACCTGGTCAAACAACTCCTTTATCTCCAGCATCAATGAAGCAAATGGGTTCGATCCCCACAACCCGCACGACCATTAAACAAGGTACGGCGGTTTTTTGTTTAAAAATCTTTAATGCAATTCTTAAGGTGCATAAGTTTGACAAAATATCTTCATATAATACTGTTCACCTAGAATTTGCCACCTAAGTGCCAATTCCCTCTTTCAAATCAACCAACAACCAGACAACATCATGCCTCGTCCCAAAAAGACAGATAAATTCAGCTTATACACACCAAACAGTAAAGGGCCGCTCAAAGACATCTTGAGAATCGGTCTGAACGATTACAACTTCGAGGGCGATCAAGGTGCAATCAATTTGCAAGATTTCCTTGATTTCCTTGCCAAACACAAAATTAAAACCGCGGCAATCAATATGCCATGGGGCTTCAGAACCACGGCACAAGTTCCCAACTGGAGAAAAAACAACAAGAAAAAGAAGCGTAGCGCCTAAGAATCATACACTGAACAGCCTCAGCCCTCCAGACACCAATCCTACCTTCGCAAGAAGTTAGGATTTTTTATATAAAGGATAGACTTTTAATTGCTGTGACTACTTCTCTCCTCCTTCCCAAAAGTTCGGAAAGCCACCCTGTGGGGCCATCGGTGAACGTTGTGAAAGATTAATTACCAGGTGTTGTAGTACCGCTCGGAGCAGCTGGTAGTGGCAATGTAACGTTTATTGTAGGATTTCCTGGGTTTGTCATGGAATCAATCTGTTGTCGAATATACGGCAATGAGAGAACGATTGTCACCACCAAAATTATAATTACGATAACTGCTCCTATTACCACACCTGATCCTGCACCCATTCCTCCACCTCTGTTATTGTCGCTGTTATTTGTATTTTCATTCATATAGTTAATTTTATTTATAGAACTTTCTTTCCGTTAATTAATCTGATAATAATCATGATGACAGCAATTACCAAAAGGACATTAATAAAACCACCGAGAGTATAAGACGTAACCAAACCAAGAACCCAAAGAACTAGTAAGATAATTATTATTGTATTTAACATAAGTTAATAGTATGCCTATTCCTCAATATAGCTATGAAAAAAATACCATGACACGCTATTACATATAACTGAAATTAAAGTTCGGAAAGCCACCCTGTGGGGTCACCTGTGAACGTTGTAAATGTCGTGAATTTGAAAAATGATATAATACCTCCGTGGAAAATAAATTGCCCAACTATGCATTCATAGATAGTCAGAACGTATACCTGAGTATAAAAAATCAGGGATGGAAAATTGATTTTGCAAAATTCAGAAGATATCTGAAAGACAAATACAATGTATCCTCGGCATATTTATTTATGGGATACGTGGAAGGAAACCAGCAGATATATACACAATTACAGAAAGATGGATTTATCCTCATCTTCAAGCCAACCTTAGTTTATAAAGACGGTACCACAAAAGGTAATTGTGACGCCGAACTTGTTTTACATACGATGATTGAGTATCCGAACTATAATAAAGCAGTGATAGTTTCTGGTGATGGCGACTTCTTCTGTTTAGCGGAATATTTGAGAGACAAGATGAAACTTGAAGCTGTACTAGTCCCTGATCATAACAAGTACTCAGCACTTCTTAAGAAGATAAATAAGAATAATAAAAAGTATTTAGTATTTCTTGATGAAGCAAAAAATAAAATTGAGTATAGCCATATAAAGAAAAAGGCCCTCTAAGGACGAGCCTTAGAGGAGCTTTTTCGTGGTGATTTCTAGATAATAGCAGACATACTCTTAATTGCAAGTTGTATGGCATTCATTTCTCCCAAAGCTCGGAAAGACACCCTGTGGGGTCTCACACGTTTCTAAATCACTTTTATAAGCACAGTCCTCCTTATCCTAAGGGAATAAAAAAACCATTTGACTTCCGACATCCTTTCATCTATTAATAACCTCAGAGATTTCATAGACCTTTCCAATTTGGATTGTCGATCTCTAAATTCAACCTATACAGTCGTCATAAGACGACAAGGAGAATACAAATGAGAAAACTAGAAGTCAGAAAAACCGTTGTAGCCCGTCCAAGAATAATCAATTTCCTAATCTCCCAAGATTACGAACCTCCTGAAGATCCGGCAGAAATATGGGGGTGGGTTTCAGTAAATGAACTTGTGAACTGTCTGAACGAGATCGTGTGCGGCGTGAAGTTCGACGTGAAGTCAAATCACGTTTTCCTTTACTTCGGACTGCTGAACAAGGAAAAGGATGGCAAGCCATTGTGGACGTATATCCGTGAGAGATCCCCCGATCCTGTTGAGAATTTCTCTGGTGACTTCCATCTACATGAAGACACCGATGAGATACCAGACCATGAGGGTACCTATGTTGGCTCCACCTTTTACATTCCCTCTCTCTGGGCAAACAACATCATCGATCTGGCGAGCACGGGAATGGTGTGCGTTAAGTCTCAGCCTAAGGAAGTCGGAGAGGGATATGATCTCGTGGTATACAACTACAGCATGGAGCATTCGATGATCCTTACTAAAAAAGGGAGGGGTTGGCGATTTACCACCTAAGCAGTCGAGCTGTTGCAGATCTCAAAGTGTCCGACTCTTCCAAGGGTCGGCGCTTTTTTATTTCATAGCCAAGCTCAACTCCTGAATACATTTTTCAATTCCCTCTCTGCTTCTACAAAGTTCGGAAAGCCATCCTGTGGAGTCACAAAT
>CALRBL010000006.1 GCA_943354075.1 Candidatus Nomurabacteria bacterium
AGTGCCATCGCATAAATTTCTCCATTCTTAGGATTGATGATGATTCCTCCGGTACTTTCAGCGTCCCATTGCTCTTGTGCCTTCTTAATAGCCTTCTCGAGATAATCCTGAGTAGTTGGTTCGATCGTGGTGACGATATCACCCTTCAAACTCTCTCCTTTGATAACCGTGTCGTTGATATTTGAAAAGATTTCTGCAAAAAAGTTTACGTATACATTCTTACTCTCGCGCTCTAAAACATCTTCGAACTGATTTTCGAGTCCATAGCGACCACCGTAGTCGTCTCCTTTGTAAGCAAGAAAACCAAGAACATGCGGAGCAAGTGCACCCCCTGGATAAATACGCCATCGATCTTTGTACAAGGTGAGCCCCGCAATCTTGAGTTCTTCGATTGCCTTCGATTTGCTCGAATCCACTTGCTTTGCAAGTTCTTCGTAGGGATCAGTTTTTTTGGAAACTTTTTGGACCACGTCTACACAATCAAGATTTGAAAGTATAGGAAGAAGCTTGGCACAGACCTCTTCACCAGAAAGTGTCATGAGGGACGGATTGATTGCCACAAGAAAACCATCTTTTATTGTGGCTCCCGATACCTGACTTCCGTCACGTGCCGTGAAAAAAATAGTCCCTCGATCAAAGACGTTGTTTACCGGACGCACATATTGACGATCCGCACGTTCTGCAAAATCATCACCCTGCACTATTTGAAGATAATAGAGGCGGCTTACGAGTAAAAGCGCACACAGGATAATGAAAAAAGAGAAAAGACGAATGCGAGATTGGAAATAGTGCTTAACCATATTTTCATTTTACATGAGTGCTGCATATTTTGAAACTTTATCTGATAGCGACTGCGGGAACTGAACGCTCGACAAAGAGCGTATCACCGCTGTTTACTTCCTGAAAACCAAGAGCATAAGCATGCTCCAAGGTAAGAGTGCTCGAAAGGTTCATATAGTCAGCTTCAAGCACTGCAACTTCGGAGGAGACCTTGTGGATCGTTTTGGTGGCATTCTGCCTGCTGACCACGTTCCACACTGTCTGGTTTACAAAATATACGTACGTACCAAGCATGAACACCACAAGACCGGCGAGTATGAAAAATATTTTCTTTTGATTGTGTATGTTCATGTTTTTTAATTAAATCTTTTCAATAATACGGAGTTTTGCGCTACGTGCGCGAGGATTACTCTTTGTTTCCTCATCAGTCGGTACAATTGCTTTCTTGGTGATCACTATTCCCTTCTCTTCATCCTTCAATTTTTTGAAGAACTGTTTGACGATGCGATCCTCAAGGCTGTGGAATGATATCACCGCAAGTCTTCCCTTAGGAGCGAGAAGCTCGAACCCGTCAGCAATTCCTTGTTTGAGGGCCCCGAGCTCGTCGTTGACGGCGATGCGGAGTGCTTGGAAGGTCTTGGTGGCTGGATTAATCTTTCCTTTTCGGTAGAAGAACGGTACGCAGGCTTCGATGATATGCACGAGCTCGAGTGTGGTGTTGATCGGACGAAATTCTCGTGCTTCGATGATCGCTTTTGCGATACGTCTCGAGAATTGCTCTTCACCATATCCATAGATGACATCAGCAATGGATTCTTCTGCCCATTCGTTGATAATCGTCCATGCAGTGAACTCGTGCTCTTTCGGATCTTCCGCGAAGGTCATGAGAAGCGGTTCATCTCTTTTGAAAGAGAATCCTCGTCCTGACACCTCGAATTGATCTGAGGAAAGTCCGATATCGAGCAGAATCCGATTACAATGTCTGGCATTGTTTACCTTTTTAAGGTCTGCCTTTTCGAGAACCTTTCTGATATTCCGGAAATTATCTCGAAAGAAATGTGCATGTGGAGTGATTTTTGAAATCCTCTCTCGTGCGCGCTCGATCGCCTTTTGATCCATATCGATACCGATCAAGGTGATGTCCGTTCCGAAGCGTTTAGCGATCTCTTCGCTATGTCCTCCGCCTCCGAGCGTTCCATCAACAACGACATCTCCTTTTTGGATCGCCAGACCGTCGACTGATTCTTGTAAAAGTACTGTTTTGTGGGCCGTGGTTGCAATGTCTGGCATTGTAATTAAATAGCACCTATCTCTCCCAACTTCTGCGCGAGTCTGTCAGCTTCGGCTCGAATAGTCTTTTTGTAACCGATCCATGTGGACTCATCCCACATTTCGATTCTATTGTGAACTCCCGCAAAGACTACTTTTTCCGAAAGCTTGGCATACTCCCTGAGATATTCGGGGATCAGGATCCTCCCTATCGAATCGACTTCCACTTCCGTAGCTCCAGATAGTATGAATCTATTGAAACTTCGTGTGTCAGCCTGGCCGATTGAGAGATTCCCCAGTTTCTCCGAAATCTTTTTCCATTCCTTCACTCCGTAAACAAAAAGACAGCTGTCGAGCCCATGCGTCACGACGATTGTTTTTCCTATTTCCTTCCTGAACTTAATGGGCAAGGAAATCCTTTTTTTATCGTCTTGCGTATGTGTGTATTCTCCTATCAGCATATTTTTATTTACCTTACCAACTTCTTCTATTTACCACTTCTTCCCACTTACATACCATTCTATACCACTCTCATCCCACCGCAAATGAAATAGGTATGACTTATCCACTTTTGCACCAACCGAACACGTTTCGCAAAATTGAAAAGTGAATGACCGTTCACTTGATGGGCATCTTAGCTGCTAAGATGCCCATCAAAAAAGCGCCAGTCTCACGAGGAGACTGGCGCTTGGGAACGATAGTGCAACGACTATTTAGGTGTTACCACCAATGATTGAGCGAGCACATTCAGATACTTCATCAGATTTTCCTTACTTAGCCCGTCCTGCAGACGACGGAACATGAAGGCCTCGATCCAACGATCAGTAACAGGAAGACCTCCTTCCTGAAACTTCCCTGCCCGATACTGATTGAATCGGTACTGAATCTTCTGGTATTCCGCATAATTGCCGGCTTCTAGAGACTCAGCAATCACTCCCTGACACTCGTCATACCAACGCTGTTCGGCATCCTCATCCAGATTGATCAGATATGCCAGCCCAATGTCGATCATATGAAGCAGTGGGGCTCGCATCTTCTTAGTCTGCTCCGAATTTTTTCCTGTGGCCGCGAGAGCGACCGTTGAAGCAAGGGACTTGAGAATCAACGGATTACTGTTCACCGTCTCAATGACTGCCTGCCGACGGTTGCGCACCTCGACAAGAACCGCATCACTTGCTCCAAGCTCGATCCAAAGATCCTTGAGGATATCTTCGGGGTAGCCCGCCCCTACTTCAGTCGGAAGCTTGCAGAAATATGCCGCGGTCTTCCAGACATTCGTATAATACGTCCCTCCTTTCGGGAGATCTTCGGCAGGCTCGAGCTTGCCAGTGATAGCCTCCAGGACAATGGTCGCACGACGATGAACGACATTCACCAGGATTTCTTTGATCAGGAACTCCGCGCCGCGAATTTCCGGTTCCGGCAGCCGCTCGGTAAGTTTCTGACTTTCGACAATCGCAGCGCCGCCGTGGTTGAATACGACGAGGCACGCGAGGAAAAGGGCGGTGAGGCCCATCAGTTTCTTTTTCATAGTTTGACTTTCTAACAGTTCTTTCGGGGTGGTATTGATGGTTGAGTTGTATTGACCGCACTGCATGTGAAAGAACTCACACGTTTATATCACAAATATACAAATTGTCCAGTAAATCGCATTCTTTCACCACCTTGGAAACACTTCATCAATTAACCCAGTCTATTTCTACCCCGTCGAATTGGTTTTCTTTATGTTTCAGATAATCTTGGATCGCGTCCTCAATAACCACATAACTTTTCTGAGTGTGAAGACGGGAATCATCTGTAGTCCTCAATTGTTCAGCATCAGCATACGAATGGAGGATGTAGATATTTTCTTCCTTTTTTTCAATTACCTCAATCGGACCTGCGTATTCTTTTACCTCAAAAGGAAACCAAGACTCGTCTTTCAGGGCATCTTTCACTACTGCAACAACCATACTTTTTCTAATTTTTTTATCAGGCAATAAATTTATTTCAGGTACTGAAATATGGCTTCTGAGTAAGAGCTTGGCAATGATTGTCCTTTCTTCCTGAGGTAGTATTTCCATAAATAGTGCTGGATGGTTATTCACGAGGGCGCATCAGTGGGAAGATTTGCGTCTCACGCGCAGGCTTGTTTGAAAGAAAAGCAAAGACGCGCTCTGAAAGTCCGAATCCACAAGTAGGAGGCATACCATGCTCGAGGGCCTCAACGAATTCATGATCGTACATCTGGGCTTCGTCGTCCCCTGCTTCACGGAGTTTTGCCTGAGTAGCAAAACGTTCCGCTTGATCGATAGGGTCGTTGAGCTCGCTATATCCCTTGCCGAGCTCGCTTCCGCCGATGAGTGGCTGGAATTGCTGAACGATGGAGGTGTCGGATTCATCAGTCTTGGCGAGTGGAGAAAGTTCGGTTGGAATTCCCACAAGAAATCCTGGACCGCCGATTTGTTTGCGGCAATATTTCCACAACGAGTCGATAGCGCGAAGACGATTCCATCCTTTAGTGTCATATTTAATATCAAATTTCTTAAGAGCTGCTTCGATGTCCGACAATTCCGCGGCCTTAATATCCACTCCCGTAATTTTCTTAATAGTCTCGGTGTAATCGAAAATTTCCCATGGGTTGCCGAGATTTACATCAAAATTGCCGATCTTGAATTCAAGTGTTCCAAACGTCTCTTGCGCCACATATTTGTACATCCGCTCAACGAGATCCATTCCCTTTTTGTAGTCGGCGTAGCCCCAATAGAATTCCATCTGAGTGTAATCCTGAAGATGTTCAGGAGAAATTCCCTCATTGCGGAAGATACGTCCGATCTCGAACACTTTTGGAAATCCTGCCACCATCAATTTCTTCTGCCACAACTCTCCAGCAGAAATACGAAGATAGACATCGATATCGAGCGCGTTGTGATGAGTTCCAAATGGGCGGGCGTCGGCACCTCCGGTGGTGTTTTCAAGAACAGGAGTCTCTACTTCCAAAAATCCTTCGTTCACAAGAAAAGTTCGGATAGACTGCCAAAATTTTGCTTTCTTCACAATCATGTCACGTACGTCATCATTGAAAAGAATGTCTAAGTAGCGCTTGCGGAATTTCTCATCAGCATCCTGAAGTCCTGCCCATTTTTCGGGAAGCGGTTGGAGGCTCTTTGAAAGCATGTTCCATGAAGTTGCTTCGATGGTCTGCTGTCCACGCTTGGTAACAAAAAGAGTTCCTGTCGCTTCGACAAAATCTCCGATGTCTACGGTCTGATCGAAAAAAGTAAAAGCTTCTTCTGCGGTGTCTTTCTTGAGAAGTACCTGAAAACGTCCGGTGCCATCGAAGAGATCGAAAAAGATGAGGCCTCCCTGAGAGCGGAGTGACATCACACGTCCTGCGGCTGTCACTTCGGTCTTCACGGTTTCGAGATCGACAAAAGACGCTGCGAGTTGAGCGATCGTATGTGTAGGATACGATACCGCAGGATACGGATTGATTCCCCTGTCTTTCAGTATTTGTAGCTTGTTCAGGCGCGCTTGGCGTATTTCATCTAAGTTGGACATATGGAAAGATTATACATGAGAGGGGCTAAGATGCCCATCAATTACTCAATCCCAACAACCTTATATGAGAAAGTTCCTTTTGGAGCAGTGAATTCGAAGGCATCACCCTTTTTCTTTCCAAGCATCGATTGTCCAAGTGGAGACTTGTATGAGATCTTCCCTTCGGCCATGTTGGCCTCTTCGCTTCCGACAATCTTGTAGACAATATTTCCTTTCTCACCATCTTTCTTGACGGTCACCGTAGTACCAATTTCTACTGTAGTACTGTGGCGAAGCTCAACAATTTCAGCATTTTTCAAGATATATTCGATCTTCATGATGCGCTCTTCTACTTCAGCCTGCTCTTCGCGAGCATCATGATATTCGGCGTTCTCGGACAGGTCTCCGAGCGCCTTGGCGAATTCCAAATTCTGAGCGATTTCCTTGCGTTTGTCCTTCTTGAGGTGTTCAAGCTCGACAACGAGTGCATCATGTTTTTCTTTGGTCAAATATTCCTTTTCTTCGCTCATTTCGATCAGTGGTTAAGTAATAAGTGCGGCTATCTTACAGGGAAAAAAGGTCAAAGTCAACGGAGATATTCTGCAGTACTTGTTGACATCCTCATGGATTCAAACACTCTTCTCATCGAAGAAGGTGCGCCTTCGGCATATTTAGATGGTCCCCTTTCGAGCACCAGAGCAAAAGAATACCGAGGATTTTCGTAAGGGAAAAATCCTGTAACCCATGAATTGACGAAATCTTTTCCTGAACCAAGTTCGGCGGTTCCTGTCTTTCCAGCAATATGAATGTCTTCAAAATTAAGTGCGCCGAGTGTTCCTTCGGTTACCGCCAGTCGCATACCTTCACGTGCGATACGATAATTATCAGCATCGATACCACTCAACGTAGTTTTCTTTGGTTCCACGTATCCCTCTTCTCCCTTTTTTATAATCACCGGATCCACCATTTTTCCATCAGTCGCAAGAGCACCGAGAGCACGCACCACCTGTATAGGGGTCACTTGAAAACCAAATTGTCCAATCGAAGTATGGTAGGTATTACCAAGTCTCCACGGATCACCATCGAAAGTTTTAATTTTCCAATCAGGAGTAGGAACTGTTCCATTATTTTTAATCGTAAAAAATGAGTTTGTGACTGGTTGTCCTAGTCCAAACATTATTGAATATTTGTCGATACCGGCGATACCAATACCTTTCTGATCAAGATATCCTCCGCCAATTGCATAGAAATACACATCCGAAGAAACTGCAATCGCTTCACGCATATCTGTCCAACCATTAACTTTCCAGTCGCGAAAAACAGAAGGCAGATCAGGATTGTACGGATTGGGGATGGTGATAGACCCAGTACTTTCAATTTTCTTTTCAGCGGTTATGACTTTTTCGTTCAATGCCGCGACAGCAAGAAAAGGTTTAATGACAGACCCCGGCGCATAGAGACCAGAAATTGCTCTATCAAGAAACGGATTGCGAGTATCTTTGAAATATCCATTGATAGTGGTCGCATCACTTCCATCAGTCATCACCGCGGAATCAAATTCAGGATAAGTGACCACAGCAAGCACTTCTCCTGTATGAATATCCATAATAACGCCTCCTCCTCCGATGAACCCCGAAGTTTCAACTGTCTGCTTTAAAGTGCTGAAAAAACTTTCTTGTATCTCTGCATCAATCGAAAGCACCACCCTGTTTCCTTCTTCAGCGGGACGGATAGTAGATTCGGATTGGATAACTCCCCGCACATCAGTCTCAACAATCTTCAAGCCATTTGATCCGGCAAGGATAGTATTAAAATATGATTCAACACCATCTGCACCAGAAATATCCATCTTGTAATAGAAACCACTTTTGTCTTTTGCAGGATATTTTACAAAACCAAGAAGATTTCCGAATCCTCCCGCTTCTATATATTTTCTCCATGAAAAGTCCCCTGCGGTTTCGTTTGGACTATTCCACGCAACAAGTGTTCCATTGCGATCAGTGATGAGTCCGCGGTCAGCAAACATCACATCATTCCTCAAACGATTGTTCTCACTACGTGCCGCGTACGTTGCCCCCTCTTTTATTTGAAGCACAAATACTTTTCCTCCAAGAAAAAGCATAAGGAGAACAAAGAATACCCTAAGCACTTTTATATGCTTTTCTGCAATGGCTTTTTCGATACGCCCCTCCATCTGATGACGATTGAAATCAGGAATATTGCTCGAATCAAGAAAAATATCTTCAGGAGCGATCTCGAAACGTTTCCTACCGCGATTACGAAGAAATGATTTCCACATATGAAAGCGAATAGAGATTAAAAGGAAGAGTAAGAAGAATAGTCATAAAAGTATTGTCATCGTTGTCGATAACTTTTGAAACTTTTCCAACCATAAAAGGAGTGTTGCCGTGATACGAGACCACAATATCTCCTTCTTTAACATTCGATCCTTGAGGAAGACTTGTTTTAAAATTTCCTCCGCCTTTTCCGGAAAGAGATGCGGGGACTGCATCGTCACCAATATATGATTCAATATCAGCATCAGGAGATGAAAGTAGTTTGATACGAGAAGAATCTTTGTCGACATACTCGATGCTTCCAAGATATATTTCGCCAAGCATGACACGATCACCCTCTTTGATTCCATCTGATTCTCCGACAGCTA
Source organism: Candidatus Nomurabacteria bacterium (assembly GCA_943354075.1). Lineage (GTDB taxonomy): Bacteria > Patescibacteriota > Minisyncoccia > Phycocordibacterales > CALRBL01 > CALRBL01. Next base: position 8,234 of record CALRBL010000006.1, read on the forward strand.
CCACCACTACATCAAATGGGGTGAAAGGAGGTTTCGAAAGAACACGAGCACGCGTGCGTCCAGTATCTTCCATAAAATGAGTATTTGCTTTTAAATTCGCATTTTCTTTTAGAAGAAAATCACGATCGGAAAGTAAAGCGTCTTTTTCATCGATAAGTTTCTGTAGTTCTGCATTTTCACTTTCAAGTGAAGCTTTTGATTTGAAAACACTCGCAAAAGAAGAGGCCGCTTGTCCCACCCCTTGAGAACCTCCTGAAAGTGCCACCATAGTGCCGTAAAAAGTTTTAGAAAAAAGACCTGTAAATATGAGAAGAGAGGCACCTAGAGTAAGTGCTACACCAAGAATGATGGCACGATTTCTTCCTCTATTATTTTTTGAACGGGAGATCGTCTTCATTGGTTACAAGTAGGTCTTTGAACATGTCGATGTTCTCGAGAATAATACCACAACCGCGCACCACCGCCTCAAGAGGAGAATTTCCAATGGTAACAGGAATACCAAGATAATCCTGAAGGAGCTCACGTAAGCCACGGATTTCAGCTCCTCCTCCGATAAGATACACCCCGCGTTGCATCACGTCAGCAAGAATTTCCGGAGGAGTAGTTTCGAGCACCTCGCGCACACCCTCAATCAGTGAGTCGATAGAAGACGAAATAGCCGCACGAATATCCGCATCACTGATGACCACCTCGCGTGGTAGACCTGTTGCAAGATCGCGACCACGCACATCGAGATGCACGGGGTCACCGCCAACCGCACCTCCAATAGTGATCTTGATATGTTCAGCAGTTTTTTCTCCGATAAGGATCTTAAATTCACTTCGAAGATAGGAAATGATGTCGGTGTTGAGCTTGTCTCCTGCAACTTTGAGATTCTTAGAACGAACGATGCCTCCAAGTGAGATGACTGCAATGTCGGTAGTACCTCCACCAATATCCACCACCATACTACCGATAGGATCGTTAATAGGAAGACCGATACCGATAGCTCCTGCCATCGGCTCTTCAACAATATGCACTTGTCGCGCTCCAGCGCTGCGAGCGGCATCGCGGACCGCACGTCGCTCGACGTTTGTAGTACCAGACGGCACACCAATCACCATGATCGGTCCCAACCATTTTTTTGAACCCGCTTCTGCCTGTCGAATCAAGTAGCCAAGCATTTCTTCGCTCACTTCAAAATCAGAAATCACTCCATCGACCAAAGGTCGCACCGCTTTGATATGCGCAGGTGTGCGTCCGAGCATGTCTTTCGCTTCTTTTCCAACAGCCACCACTTGTCCCGTCTTTTGATTAAGCGCCACCACAGAAGGTTCATTGATGACAATTCCCTTTCCACGCAAATAAAGCAGCGTGTTTGCAGTACCAAGATCGACACCGATATAATTTGAAAAAGGTGAATGTCGTCTAGCCATGAAGATAATTTAGGATTTCGGACAATGCGACAGTGGTGGTCTCTCCGGATTTTCGGTCGGTGATTTCGACATTTCCCTCGACAAGACTTTTTGCTCCGATGACAATACGAGTTGGAATACCGATAAGATCTGCGTCTGCGAGTTTTGCACCGACACTAACCGCACGATCATCGAACATGATGGGCATCTTAGCAGAAAGTGTCTCATAGATAACTTCGGCTGCTGCCATCACGGTTCCCTCAGCATCAGGAAGTGCGACAAGATGGACATCAAATGGCGCAACACTTTTTGGCCATACCAATCCCTTCTCATCTGCAAATACTTCTGCAATAGTTCCCATCAATCGTCCAAGCCCGATACCGTAGCATCCCATCACGGAAGGTATTCGATTTCCCGCTTCATCTTTGTAAACAAGACCGAGTGGTTCTGAAAACTTTGTTCCAAGATTAAAAATATTTCCCACCTCAACAGTTGTCACTTCTTCAAGATTTTCTCTGTCCAATCCAAGTTCTGCACATCTCTCATCACTCAAGATCTCTTTGTTGATTGCAACTTTTTTCTCGCGATCTACATAAATAGTATCTTCTCCTGAACTGGTGATGGTCTGAAATTCCAAAGAAAATTTACTGAATGATCCTCCTGTTGCATAGGTGGGAAACGTCACTTCTCCTAAACCAACCTTGTCGAAGATGCGCACATAAGCGTTTTTGACGCGATCGTAGAAAGCAGCATGTTCTTCATCTGTAGTAGAAAAAGAATAGAGATCCTTCATCAAAAATTCACGTCCACGCATGATACCGCTCTTTGCACGTAACTCGTTTCGAAACTTTGTCTGAAATTGAAAGATAGAAAATGGAAGATCTTTGTAGGAAGAAACATGATCACGAAGAAGTGCTGTGAGAGGTTCTTCATGGGAGAATCCAAGTCCAAGTTCTCCACCACTTTTAAGTGTGGTCTTGAACCAATTATCCACCACTTCGTCATCCCACCGTCCGGTCTTTTCCCACAATGTTTTGTCTTGGAGTGCCGTCAGAGACACTTCGCTCGCACCGAGAGTTTCCATTTCATTACGAATAATTCCTTTTATCTTTTCAATCACTCGAAGACCAAGGGGAAGATACGAATATACTCCCGCCATTTCTTTGTGAATAAAACCTGCTTGAATAAGTAGCTTTGCATTCAAAGAGACCTCGTCTTTTGGGGCGTCCTTACGGGTCTTGAATGGGAGTATTGATTGCTTCATTTGTTTAGACACTATATCAAAATATTAGAAAGGCGGTATCATTGACTTTTCTATATACTCATGTTTTTATTACCCAGTTTACTTCTCCTCAAACTCCTCTTCTTCTTTTTCAGGATTCATCTGCCCCTCCTCTTTTTTGAATTCATCTTCAAAAAGCATCAGCGTAGCATCTCTCGTTTGTTGATCATGAAGCCAAAAATGTGGGTCACTCTTGATGAGACGGTCGAAGATGTGTTGAAATTTTTTTGAATAAGTATTTTTCCACTCATCAAATTCTTGAAACGTAAATTTTGGTTTGCCGATATGCCTAAGCAAGAGTGCTATCTGAATATTATTTTTGATTCCCACAGCCTCATCTGAACCCTCCGTCTCGGCTGTTAAAAATTTTTCAGTCTCCTGACTCATAAACAATGTGTGATTTTATTTTATAAACAACTTCGCAATATCGTGATAGGTAATCACCACCATCAAAAGCAAGAGGAGAACAAAACCAACAGCGTTAAAACTATTCATAATCTTCGGAGAAATGTTGCGACGAATGACCGATTCGATAGCGACAAAAAGGAGGCGACCTCCGTCGAGTGCGGGAAATGGCAAAATGTTGATAATAGCAAGGTTGATCGAAATGATTGCGGTAAAAAATAAAAGATATGCAAGACCAGACGCAGAAGCATTCCCTACCATGTTCACAATACCGACTGGTCCCGAAACTTGTTGATAATCTGCGGTACCACCGATCGCAGAAGCAACAAATTGATAGAGACCGACAGCAGTTGCAACCGTGACACGGAATGTTGTAAGAAATCCTTCATACGGCGCCTTGTACCAGACCACCTTCACGAGCTCTCCCGAATCCATAGATATTCCAACAGCTGGTTTGTCGGCAATGATTCCCTTTACCGGAGTAACAGAAATTTCTTTTACCTCACTACCACGATTCACTTCGAGGGTAACCTTGTCCATATCAGCCTCAGAAATCAAAGTCTGAACAGAAGAAACAGTGAGAGTACTTCCTGAAAGTTCCTGATCAGAATCACTTGCTTTTACAATCAAATCTCCCATCAGAAGACCCGCTTTTTCTGCAGGAGAATCTTTGATAACACTCGTCACCAAAACTTTTCCTTCGATATTTGCACTATCTTTGTTTGCGAATGAAGCAGTGGGTGAAATACCTAGTACAAGCGTTGCTGAAATAAGTATCCATGCAAAAATAATGTTGAAAGTAACGCCCGCAAGAAGAACCGCCGCTTGCTTGGCGCGATTTTTGTTGACCATGCTTCGTGCTGCATCGGGACCGTTGAGTGATTCATCATCGGGATTTTCTCCGAAGATACTCACATATCCTCCGAATGGGATGATGTTGAGTTTGTAAGTGGTCTCCCCATATTTTCTCTTAAAAAGAGTCGGTGGAAATCCAAGAGCAAATTCATCCACGCGGATACCGAATGCTTTTGCCAAAAGGAAATGCCCAAGTTCATGCACAAAGATAAGAGCGGCGAGGATGATGAGGAAAAGTATGAATGACATTATATATAGTGGTTAAGCTGTTATGACTGAATTTCTTTCTCTTTCTTTGTGAGCAGATCGTCGAGTCGGGCATTTGCTTCCTTGGTGATCTTGTCGGTCTCTTCTTTATTTCGCTGTGTGTCGTCCTTTCCATATTCTCCGTCTTTCTCACGAGCCTGAATATCTTTAACAATTTTTTCTCGTTCCTGACGGATGCGGATACGTCCCTCTTCTAGTCTTTCTTTTGCAATCTTCAAGATAGCAACACGACGTTCAGAAGTAAGCTCGGGGAAAACAACTCGAAGTCCTTTGTCATCGACGGCGGGAGTAATTCCAAGATTTGAATTAACAAACGCCTTCTCGATCTCCTGAATCTGAGACATGTCCCACGGAGAAATACGAATAGTGCGAGCGTCCTCGACAGAAAGGTTTGCAACCGCAGAAAGCGACATGCGAGTACCGTAGGATTCAACTTGTATACCATCAAGAAGAGAAATAGTGGCGCGACCAGTTCGAAGTCCTGTGAATTCTTTTGCGACCCACTCCTCTGCTTCTTTTAAAGACTGCTTAAATGCGGAAAAATTGTATGACATATGGGGCTATAGTAGCCTCTTTTATAGGGTGAGCGCAAGGTATTCGAGGATCATCTTCAGGGACGCCGATTGGTCGCGGCTGTACGACACGGCTTCTGCTTGTTTTTCAAGGCTTTTCCTCTCATTTTTTCCTTGGTTTTTCTCATATTCAAAACGAAGGAGTGACTCGATGAATAAGGTGATGTCTCCGCGTGAAACAGTCTCTTTTTCGAGTTCTGCAAAGATATCCTTCACTTTTGTAATTCTCGCCGCTTTCGAAAGTGTTAGAAATTCCTTGATGGAGAGATGGGCATCTTCGCTACCACCGCTAAGATGCCCATCACACTTCACCACACGAACACGAGAGAGAATGGTTGGTAGTACGCGCTTGGCGGAAGGCATGATGATGAAAAAGTGAGTATCTTCCCCTGGTTCTTCGAGTGTTTTCAAAAGTGCATTCGATGCTTCGCGAGTCATGCTTTCTGCTGAGATTATAAAAACTCGAATTCCTCTACCCATTTTCTTTTTTGAT
>CALRBL010000007.1 GCA_943354075.1 Candidatus Nomurabacteria bacterium
AACATGTTATTCCACCCAAAAAACAAAAAACTGTTCAGTTTCATCTGGTCAATCATCTGTATCCTCGTCGCGCTCTCAATGATTCTTCTTTTCATTCCCGGAATCCGTTACTAGATGGGCATCTTAGCCGATTTTTAACTAGCCTAGATATAAAAAAGAAGACCTTAGTTATTTAATCAATGACTTCTTTTGATTTACGTAATGAAGTTAAAAATCTGCTAAGATGCCCATCAATTCCCCTTCATCATCTTTAGGAACGTCTCATGCGGGATATTCACATTTCCTCGCCCGCGCGCTTCCATCTTTTTCTTTCCTTTTTTCTGCTTTTCACGAAGCTTCATTTTTCGAGTAATATCGCCTCCGTACATGTGCTGGGTCACATCTTTCATGAAGGCTGATAGGGTTTCTGAGGACAAAATGCGTCCCAAAGCCTTGGCTTGGATCTTGGTGGTGAACATCTGGCGTGGCAGGATGCTGTGGAGGCGCGTAACAGCCTTCTCAGCCTCTTCCTGAGCCCTTCTGACGGCCACCACGCGACAAAAGGCCTCTACTGGCTCCTCTGCTATCAATATATCCATACGGGTCACATCAGCCTTCCTCATACCCTCAAATTCATAGGAAAGAGACGCATAACCGGAAGAAACGCTCTTCAATTCATCGAAGAAATTACGCATCAATTCGCGAAGTGGCATGCGCACGGAAATAGTGGTGCGACCGTCTCCAAAAGTCTCCGAATCCCCTACTTCACCTTCGTGCTCATAGAGCAATTGCAGGATACCACCGATATAGGTGCCAGGACTCATGAGCTTACATCTGATCCACGGTTCAAATACTTCTTCGTAATTTCCATGATCGGGGAAAAGTGCGGGAGAATAGATCATTTCTTTTTTTCCGTTTTTGAAATGTACTTCGTACGTGATGGAAGGAGATGCAATAACAAGATTCAGTCGAAACTCGCGCTTCAAACGCTCAGTAATAATTTCCAAATGAAGTAGTCCGAGAAATCCACATCGGAAACCGCGACCGAGAGATCCGGATGATTCTTCTTCATAAGTAAACGATGAATCAGAAAGACGAAGCTTTCCAAGTGCTTGCCTGAGGAGTTCAAAATCTCCTGCGTCTTCTGGATAGATAGAGGCCCACACCACCGGAGATGGTGACATATATCCATGAAGCGGAGGTAATGGATTTTTAAGATGTGTGACGGTGTCTCCAACACTTGCGATACCAGGTTTTTTGATACCGGTCACAATATATCCAATCTCTCCCGCAACGATTGTATCACGAGGTTCTTCATCAGGAGAAAAGATTCCCACTTCAAGAGCAGTGAACTTTTCGTCTGCGACGGAAAAAAGAAGTTGTGAGTTTTTGGTGATAGCACCGTCCAAAACACGCACATAGACGATGACACCTTTGTGGTTTGAATATTGAAAATCGAAAATGAGTGAACGAGAACTTGTAGTGTCGGTGAATTCTGCAACAGGACATGGTACGCGTGTGATGAGTGCATCAAGAAGATCTTTCACCCCCACACCTGTCTTTCCCGAAGTTTCAAAAATATCTTCTTCGTTGCATCCAAGAAGAGTGACGACTTCCTGTTTAATATCTTTAATTCTCGCAAGTGGTGAATCTACTTTTGAAAGTACCGGAATAATGACAAGCCCCGCATCACGTGCCATTTGAAGAGTGGTAAGTGTCTGCGCTTGCACTCCTTGTGTAGAATCGACAAGTAAAATACAACCTTCAACAGCTTTCAAGGCGCGGGATACTTCATAGAAAAAGTCGATATGTCCGGGTGTATCGATGAGATTCAAAATATATTTCTCACCATTTAGGGTGTGTTCCATGCGCACCGGACGCATCTTGATGGTGATTCCCTTTTCACGTTCCAATTCCATACTATCCAAAACTTGGTCCTGCATTTTGCGTTCAGGGATGGTGTTGGTGATCTCAAGCATGCGATCAGCCAAGGTAGACTTTCCATGGTCAATATGGGCAATGATGCTGAAATTGCGTATTTTAGATAGGTTCTGCATGATGGGCATCTTAGCAGATTTCACCAGCAGAAACCATCAAAGAGCCAGCACTACAATAAGGGTAATCTTTTGAGGTTTTCACCAAACCTGCCTTAATCGGATTATCATCGATATACTTCATAATTATTCATAACAAGGATCATCCTACACAAAGACTGTTCAAAAAGTTCTCAAGAAAACCTCAATAAATAATCAATCGATTTCTGCCACAGCATCCAGCACCACATCCTTCTCCTTGAAGATCTTTCTTGGGATGATGGCTAAAATTTCCTTAAGCTCCGGATTCTTCATAAGTGCCAAGATACCGACGCCTGCTAAGATGCCCATCACTCCTGCAACAAATCCTTGGAAGAATATTCCAAAACCAGTGGTGAGATCCAAGAAACGAGTAAGAGCTCCGAGTGAAAGGTACGTCACGAAACCAGTGATGACCGAGGCGGAAAGTGCATGGAAAAAAGTTACCACCGCTCTGTCGAGTGAACCCTTGAAATCTCGCATAAACACAAACCAAAGAACCAACATGTTCCCAATCGTTCCCAAAGAAAATCCAAGAGGAAGTACCAGCACCATTGCCCCTGGAACATCTTCAACTTTGAAAAGCGTTTCAATGAAGTACCCAAACATCGGTACATTTCTCCAGAGCACAATCAGAAGATACGGAAGGATGATGGTAATAACAGAAAAAATAATATTTATAGTCAATGGCTTTCTTGTATTGCCCGATGCATAATAGGCGCGAACAAAAAGAAGTTCGAGACTCTGTGCCACAAGTGAGACCGCAAAAAGCGACAAGCACGCAGCAGTAAGACGGGTATCATCCCAATTGAACGATCCCGAACCAAAGATGGTACGCACGATCTGAGCGCGTAAAACAATGAAGAGTCCGGCGATGGGAAGCGCCCAGAATATAATATGTCGCACCGCCACTTCGACATGTTCAACAAACTTTGCTTTCTCTCCATTTGAAAACAAACGACTTAATGTGGGGAACGCAGCAAGTGAATAACTGACACCAATAATTGCAAATGGTACTGACTGCAAATTGAGTGCGAGATTGAAAATTGCGATCGATCCTTCTTGCATAGTAGATGCATAGAAAGTAATGAAGATAAGCTCAACACTAAAAAGTGAAAGTGCTAGTGTACGAGGAAGAGACAACTTCATCACTTCCCAAAGATCCTTCCATCGTTCTTTGAATGAGAATACGGGGATGAGTTTCAAACGTGCGATGTATGGAATTTGAATAGCAAAATGCAAAATACTACCACCTACCACTCCCCACATAATACCGCGAAGACCCCATGATGGAGCGAGAAACAGAATTCCGGCAATAATCGAAGCATTGTAGAAGAGAGGACTGAGTGCATACAAGAAAAAACGACGTGTCACTTGTGTGATGGAACCAAGAAGACTGGAAAGCCCAAGAGCTATTGGTTGCAAGAGAAGAATGCGAGAAAGAGTGATGAGCTCGTTTGAAAGTGCTTGATGATTTCCATCAAACAATGTCGGCATCACAAGTTTAGATAGATATGGCATGAGAATAAAGGCGACGGCTGATACAACAACCATAAGCATCATATATCCACTGAAAACAGTATTAATGAAAGCCTTTGCTTTCCCCTTTTGTCCTTCATCTTCTTTTTCGAAAAGTTTTGCGAGGAATGGAATGAGTACGGAGATAGACACGAGTGATGCGACCGTTGCAAAGATGAAGTCGGGAATACGGAACGCTGAATAATAAATATCAAGCGTGATACCTGCACCATAATGATGTGCAAGTAGTTTGTCCCGAACAAGTGCGAGCAATTGCGAAAGAAATGCACAGAACCCAAGAAGGTAAGCAGCATTATGAACTCCACTTATCTCCCTCTCGATGATTAAACGCATTTTCTGAACCATATACTCTAGTTTTCAGTGCTCGTAGCGGCAGGAGAAGGATCGGGGGTCGATCCTTGTTTCTTGATCAAATTAATAATAGCTTGGATATCTTGACGAAAAAGCAACCCCGCAAAAATCACCACGAAGAACGGAATAAACTTAGCGAATGAGAACGAGAGGAGAGGAGAGGTAGAAAAGACAAGAGGAATGATAAATATCAAGGCAATAAAAAGATACGCTACAATACTATGAATTCGTTTTTCCATTGTCGAAGTATACTACAAAGGATCATCCTCCTCCAGAAGGATGAGGCGGGCTCCTGTGGAAATGCCATTTTTCTCGAAAAAGCCAGCATTAACCTCTAAAACATAACGCGCTGGGGTGTCAGGAAAGAATGATTCGGGATAAGTGGAAGGGGAAACATTTCTTTCAATGTCGATAATGCGATATTTACTGTCGAGCCATGCAATATCGATAGGAAAGAGCATGTCTTTCATCCAAATACCATATCTGTCATTTTTCTCAAAAATAAAGAGCATACCCTTCCCTTCTTCAAGAAAAAATCGATCTCCGAGACCTTGGTCACGTTCGGAATCAGTAACAGCAAATTCAATAGAGAGAGTGGTCGTACCAAAAGCTACCGAGATAGGGCGAGGATTATTTGAAATGGTTTCAATACTAATACGCTTACTAAGAACATCTTGATTGAGACTGCCAAAGAATGGTGTGACGATTTGCCAGACGATAAAACCGATAACTCCGAAGGTTACGATAAGAGTGATTTTTTTAAGACTGAAGTACATGAAGATATTGTAGCATTCCTTTTCGTTTGCGGAAGCGGCGCGTGTTTTTTGGCGGAAGATGAGGGATTCGAACCCTCGAAGAGGTTTCCCCCTTGCCACCTTTCCAAGGTGGTGCACTCGACCACTATGCGAATCTTCCGTGATGGGCATCTTAGCAGATTCTGCTAAGATGCCCATCATACCTATTTCTCTTCCCCACGCAAAATCGCTACGCGTTTCTCAATTGGTGGATGAGTCATAAAAAGTGCAGACATTCCTTTGACCACTTTTCCTCCGAAAGGATTCGAAATATAGAGATGTGCCATGGCGTTTGAAGCGTGAGCAAGTGGCCTGTCGTATGCACCTATTTTTTCGAGAGCTGATGCCAAGCCTTCCGGATAGCGTGTGATGAGAGCACCTGTCGCATCTGCCAAGTATTCCCTTCTTCTGGAGATGGCGAGTTGTATGAAAGTGGCAATGATAGGTGAAAGAATGATGAAAATAATACCCAGAATCATCAGAGGATTTGCTCCCTTGCTATTGGAATCATGATTACCTCGCATCCACATACTGCGCAGGAAAATATCTGAGACGATAGATACAAGACCAACAAGCACGATCACCGATGAAGAAAGAAGGATGTCTCTGTTTCCAACGTGTGCCAATTCGTGAGCGAGCACTCCTTCAAGTTCGTTGCGTTCCATTATATCGAGAAGACCGGTTGTCACCGCAACAGCTGCATGTTCTTTGTCACGACCTGTTGCGAATGCATTCGGTGCAGGATCATTGATAACAAACACACGAGGAGTAGGAAGTCCCGCGGCGATCGAAAGATTTTCAACAATACGTTTAAGTTCGAGATGTGCGGGATTGTGTTCGGGATCAATCGGTACGGCTTTCGCAAGTGAGAGTGCAATCTTGTCGGAATACCAAAAGCTCGCTACGTTCATGACAATGCTCAAGAAAAGCGCAAAATACAAAATAACGCGAGAATCGTATATGAGGCTGACTACAGCGCCAAGAGCAATCACTACCGCGAAAAATGTCGCCATGAGAAGCCACGTTTTTGCTACGTTTGAAGATTGATGCGTGTAGAGTGTCGCCATGATGGGCATCTTAGCACAGCCCTGCTAAGATGCCCATCAAAACTTTACTTCAACAGGTTGCTTTGCTGCTTGTTCATCTTCTTCAAGTTCAAAGAACTCCATCACTTCGAATTTAAACATTCCCGCAATGATATTGGATGGGAATTTTTGAACCGATACATTAAGATCGGCGACGTTGCCGTTGTAGAAACGTCGAGCAGCTTGAATCTTGTTTTCGGTATCAGACAATTCACGCTGAAGTTCGAGAAAATTAGTATTTGCTTTGAGATCAGGATAAGCCTCTGCGATCGCAAAAAGAGATTTGAGAGTTCCAGAAAGTTCGCCTTCTGCAGCGGCTTTTTCTCCGACACTTCCTGCCTGCATTGCTCGTGAACGTGCTTCGGTAACTTTTTCAAAGGCTGAAGACTCGTGAGTGGCATATCCTTTGACGGTATTGACCAAATTAGGTATGAGATCATATCGACGCTTCATCTGCACTTCGATATCTGACCACGCTTCTTTTACGCGCGTAATGAGAGTGATAAAACCGTTATGTGACGCAATTCCCCAGATGATAATAAGGGCTAAAATGCCCAAGATAATATATATAGTAAGCATGAGGGCATTATACCATAAAGCGCCTCGGGTCTATTTCGCAGATGCCTCACCTGTCTTGTGAGCATGTCCATCTACTTCATAACTAGTGTTCTGCATTTCAAAGAAGTTCACCAATTCGTGCACATCTGTTGCGGTTGCCATCCATTTTGCAGGGTTGGTGACGTTGTAATGTGCTTCGAAGCCGAGCTCTTCGAGACGTCGATCGGCAACATACTTTACATATTGGTTGATATAGTCAGCATTGAGACCGAGGATACCGCGTGGAAAGAGATCTTGGTTGTAGGCAACTTCCAAGTCTACACCATTAATAACAATCTGACGGATCTCATCGGCAAATTCTGCAGTAACCACAGACGCGTTCTCTGAAAGGATTTCTGTTACCAAATTGATGCCGAATTTAAGGTGCAGCGATTCGTCGCGAAGTACCCATGAGATCATCGAACCGAAATTACGAAGTTGATTTCTTTGACGGAATGAAAGTGCCACCATGAATCCCGAGTAGAACCACACACCCTCCATGACGATATTGGTAGCGATGATGTTTCTAATGAAGTCACGCTTCCCTTCGTCAGTGTCGATATCGAGAGTCTTCTCGGTCATACGAAGAACATATTGAGAAATAAAATCTTCCTTGGCTTTCATCGAAGGGACTTCAAGATGGAGCTGGAAGATCTTCTCACGATCGAATCCAAACGTCTGAAGTACGTATTCGAATGACACACAATGGTTCGCCTCTTCCCACATCTGCTTGGCGAGATACAAGTGACATTCAGGAGCTTTGAGGTACGGATAGATTCCAAGCGCAATAGAACGGTTCACAATGAGCTCAGCGGGATTGAAAAATGCCATCAAAAATTTCACCGCATGCTGCTCGTCGGGAGTCATCGCCTGGAAATCACGCACATCCTCGCCAAGAGCGATCTCGTGTGGGAACCACGTGTTACGCACGGCCTGCTGGTACAGGTCGTAGGCCCACTGATACTTGATGGGATGAAGGGTCATATCTTCTGGGGAGGCTTTTCCGATGAGCATATTTTTGATGGTTATTTTTACGATTAATAAAGGTAGGGTAAGGATATCAAATTAAGGGGAGCCGGCGCTATACTCACAATCAAAAGAATTCGTGGCTTAATGGAAAATGTTGACATTAAAGGCTACTTTGATAAAATACAAACACAAAGCGCCGAAAGGCTCCGAGAAATCCCGCCAATTGGCGGGATTTCGAGTTTTACAGGAATGTTTTAAGCCCTATTTTGATTTGCCTAAGCTTTTCTCCATCCAGATCGTACATTTTTCTCTTCATCCTTTTAACACTCATAAGTTTCAATTGAGCTAAAATTGCTGACACTTTCTGACCGTGTGGATCCGTGTAATTGAAATAAAAATCAAGCTCTTTTTGCTTGGTAGAAAGCGGCGCGATCCAAAACATCTGATTGTTAAATTTCTTGACTATCAAAATCGGTCGCGAGAAGGTTGCTCCGCTTCCATTTTGCTCAAAACCTATATTTCTTCCAATATTACTCATCCACACCTCCCCTTCTTTCGGGAATTTGTTCGGATCACCATTTTTGGCGTCGATATCCTTCTTTAGATTGTTCCATATATCAAATTCTTCCATTAAAAAAGCGTAGCATATACCTGATCAATTTTTCATAAAGAATTTCTTTTATTTGAGAATCTTTTTATAAATATTTTATGATGTGGTTTGGATGGAGATTTGATAATTAATTAAGGTTTTCTTCGGGTTTATTTGAGTGATCTGGCACAACGACCTTACCAATCGTTGCTGACGGGTTCGATCCCCGTCGTGTCCAACGCACAGTCTTGACTCCATGGTAAGAAAAATCACTCCCTCGCGGGAGTGGTTTTTTATTTTCTCACATATTTAAATCCTACTGACAACTATCACACTGCAACGCATCAGCTGGATCGGTTGGGTAATTTGCAGAACGAACGATTTTGAATTTCTTAGGTTCGGAAGGTGCCGTGGCAGTAGGCTGTGCAAAAAGCGTCGCGGCAGGTTCTGGAGTGATGCCTTGAAAAGGCTTTGGTACCGATACTTCTTCGAGAACTTCAGGGACTTCCACGATAAAAGAAGACATTTTGGAAAGCGGTACGAAGACAGGCTCAGGACGGCTGACTTCGAGAGGGCTCTTGATTGACATCTCTTCAACAGGAAGCTCGGTACGGACAGATGCGAACGCTCCGAAGGCTTTCTTTGCAAACTTGGAAGATTTGTCGACTTTGACGGTACTTTGTTCTGCAGAGTGACGAGGCTTCAAGTGCAAGTAGTAGGTAGACTTCAAACCCTTCTTCCATGCAGTGGAATAAATCTCCATGGTCTCGTCGATATCACGGGTCTCAAGATACATATTGCGAGACAGTGCTTGATCAACCCATTTCTGTGCACGAGCTGCTACTTCGATATATCCATAAGGGGAAGTAGTGAAAGAAGTTTTGTAAATAGCCTTGAGATGATCAGGTATGAGTGCAATCTCGGAGATGTCGCCATGATATTCGATGATGAGATCCTTGACCTTTTCCCATATACCCATGTTTTTGAGGTCTTTCACGAGGTTGTGGTTCACATCCATATACTTTCCAGAAATTTTGTTTCGAGAGAATACCTGTGCGAAGCGTGGATCGAAACCAGGAGTAGTTCCAACAAGTAGTCCGATGTTTGCGTTTGGCGCAACAGCCATCAAAGTCGCATTGCGGATTCCCTTTGCCACCTTTCCGCGAAGAATATCCCAGTTGAGTCCCTTGTGCTTGCTAGTCTTGTCGATTGAAAGCTCCATTCCGCGACCTTCTTCGAGAGTTTTCAATGTGTCGACTGGCACCATTCCCTTTGACCATCCAGATCCCGCAAAATTTTTGTAAGCACCACGTTCGACAGCAAGGTTTGCACTCTCGTCGATTGCCATGTAGCTGATGAATTCAAAAATACGATCGGCAAAGTTGTAGGTGTGCTCGGAATCATATGCCATACCAAGCTGTTCGATAGTGTCAGAGAATCCCATCACTCCAAGACCGATAGCGCGATTCTCCTGATCGGACTTGGTGGCTTCGGGAATGGGGAGAACATTGATATCGATGAGGTTGTCGAGCATGCGCACAGCGCTACGGACGGTCTTTTCGAGCTTGCTCCAGTTGATCTCTTTTCGCTGAACGTGTGCAGCGAGGTTTACGGATGCAAGATTACATACTGCGACATTGTCTTTGTCTTGAGGAAGAGCGATTTCGGTACAGAGATTCGACATGTGGATAGTTCCGGTGTTGTTGTTGAGGGCTCGAAGATTGAAAGAATCCTTCCATGTGATCCAAGGGTGTGACGTGCTCTGAAGAGCAGAGATGATGTTTCGGAATTGCTCAGCAGCAGGAACTTTTTTGAAGATGCGCATCTTGCCGGCTTCTGCCATTGCTACATATTCGCCGTAGCGAGTGCTGAACGAAGATCCATAGAGCTCGTTCAAATCAGGAGTCTCAGCGGGATCGAACATATACCAATCGTTCCCTGCCTCAACACGCTTCATGAACTCGTCAGAAAGGAAACATGCAGTGTTTGCAGTACGCATACGCATGTAGTCGTCTCCGGCATTGTGCTTCCAGTCGATGAATTCAGCAAAGTCGATGTGCCAGTTCTCCATGTAGAAACAAAGCGCACCCTTCTTCTTTCCTCCTCGCTGGATAGCGCGAATAGCAGTGTCGATAATTTTTGCAAAAGGTGTGGCACCAGTTGATGTTCCATTGTTGGACTTTAGAGGTGATCCTGCGGCACGGAGCTTGGTCATGGACGCCCCGATACCTCCTGATCCTTTTGAGAGAAGCATTACGTCAGCAACAGACTTTGCGATGTGCCCCATATCGTCATGGATTTCAAGAAGATAGCAGTTTGAAAGTGCGGGACGAGGAGTACCGGCGCCAAGGTTGGTGGATCCTCCAGCGATGTATTCGAAACGAGACATCTTGTCGTAGAAAATCTTTGCCTGTTCGGTAGGATTCTTTTCGTTGTATGAAAGTCCCATAGCGACGCGCATGAAGAAATATTGTGGAGTTTCGGCAGTCTCTTGTGTCGTAGTATCCTTGAGTGCATAGCGATTAAGGAAACCAGAAAGTCCAGCGTACTGAAACTGATCATCACGATCGATAACAAGGGCGTTTGCGAGCGCTTCAAGATCAAAAGAGGTCCCCATACGTGCATCGAGACGCTTGTTCTCGATTCCCTTCTTTATATAGTTTACAAAGCTCAACTTGTGCTGTTTTTCGAGGTCATCATTGTCCTCTTTGTTATAATCCCCTATCACTTTTCGATAGATAGTCTTTAGAAGGAGTCGAGTAGCAATCTTGTCGTATTCGATATCGTCCTTAATGTTCTGAACAGCGGCGTTGATGGTCGCCTGATCCATCTCGTCTGTGGTGATGCCATCATAAAGTGTGATTTGAGTCTCGGTAGCAATCTGAATCACCTTGGATACTGGGTCAGTAAGACCTTGTGCGGCACGTTCGATAGAGCGATTAATTCGGTCTGCGTTGAAGGCTTCCTTCGTGCCGTCTTGCTTGGTGATAGTGATGTTCATGTCGAAAGAAATTTTACCATGCTGGTGGGAAATGCAAACACTAATACATGTAAACGAAACACAAATGAGATCCAATCAACTGGCGAGCTAAAAAAACCTTTAAATAAGAGCTCAAATGTGGTCGATAAACTATTTATAAAAAAGCAAGTTGATTTTGTCTTGAACGGGTCTAAAATGTCTCTTATGAGGATGCTGATTATAGAAGACGAGAGGGAGATCGCCGACTATCTTCGTCTCAATTTTGAGAAAGAAGGGTTCATTATTGACTGTGCAACGGACGGAGAAGAAGGATCGTACCTTGCCCGCGTTAATGAGTACGACATTATGATCATCGATCACATCCTTCCGAATAAACTCGGTCTGGAGATTATAAAAGAAGTCCGTGCAGTGCCGAAATCTGTTCCCATCATCATGCTTTCTGGTAAAACAGAGATTACACAGAAAATCGACACTTTCACCGCAGGTGTCGATGACTATGTCACCAAACCTTTTTCTTTTCAGGAGCTTCATGCGCGGATACACGCACTCCTTCGAAGACCGTATCAAGTCAAAAGCTCAACCTATACAATCGACGATCTCACTATCCATACTGACAGACAAGAGGTCCTCCAAAATGGAAAACGTATCTATCTCACCCGTAAAGAATTTTCTTTACTTGAGTGCCTTGTAAGAGACAATGGCAAAGTACTCTCTCGAGGAGTGATCATGGAGAATGTTTGGAATATGAATATCGATCCTTTCTCAAATACCCTAGAGACTCACATCCTTAACCTACGAAAGAAAATCGGAAAGAAAGGAAAAAGAATTATTCAGACGGTACCGGGAAGAGGTTACAAAATAGACATATAGAAAAGAGAAAAAAATTCTTTGCTAAGAATTTTTTTCTCTTTTCTATATCTTCAATACCCCATCTACCTGAGCTCGGGTCATAGGAAATTCCTGGATACCGATAACATAAGGACCAATTTGATATTGCTGCATAACGAAAGTAATACCAGCATCGTTGATGTACCACGCATTGAAATTATCTACTTCTGGTTCAGTACCCATATCAATAATCTCACGCTGTGTCGAATCTTTAAGCTTGCTATAAAAATAAGGACGGGCTTTCGCAGAAACTTTCTTCAAAGAATCTGAGCTTGTGAGAATATTATTCAAGTTGATTAACTTCCCTTCCTTGTCATAAGTAAAGGTGGTCACAAAGGTGCTTCCATGAGCACCTCCCGTATCGGTATAGGTCTCCAACTTGTAAGTGATGGTGGATGACGAGGTGTATACAATCGTATTGATATCAAGAATGTAAGCACGATCTTTGGTCATACCAATCTCCACTGCTTCTTCTTCGTTTTTAGGTACCACGGTAAAAAAATCGGCTTTTACCCTCTCTATGTAGGCATCAATACCCTCCAACGTGCCCACAGAAGCCTTGGGATACTCGAGATCGATCTTGTAATACGCACCTATTATCTTTTCGGTTTTGAAAGGATCAGCTTTGGGGCGAGTAGCTTCTATCCCCTTTTCCACCACAACATCAATTGGAGCAACATTGGTAGGATTTTTTGAAAGGATAGAAAAGACCGTAACAGCAGCTGCCAATACAGCGATTGCGACTATGGTGAAAACGATAAGATTTTTTCTAGTCATATAAATAGTGTATCACCTGTCCAACCACTTGTGGATGAGGTCTTCAGTTCCGCCAATTTTCTTTCGAGGATTAAATATCCCTTCAGGATCGAAGAGATTTTTGATCTCAGCGAAAGCTCCATACAATTCGTCACCATAAAACTCTTTCAAAAAGGGGGAACGGATGATACCGTCGCTATGATCGGAACTCATGTTTCCTCTCACTTTCTTTACGAGTGCAAAAACATCGCGCGTGAAAGAGATAATTTTGTCAGCAACAAG
>CALRBL010000008.1 GCA_943354075.1 Candidatus Nomurabacteria bacterium
CTTTCCTTCATGCTTTGCATCTATTTCATAAATAAAATCAGAAACACGATTACGGATATCACGATATGATTCGCCGTTCGGAAATCGGAAATCAATAAGATCTTTAGTTGCATTATTTTTGTAATATTCGAGATACTCAGCACGAGTGCGACCATCAAAATCCCCCGTACCAAACTCAGAAAGACGATCATCAAAAATAACTTCTCCCCCAAAACCCACAACCGCTTTCACGATCTCAGAAGTCTCTTTAGTGCGCATAAAAGGTGAAGCATAGATAATATCTACAGCCTTCTCCTTTAATTCCTTTGCAGCTTCTTCAACTTGATTTTTACCCTTTGAAGTAAGATGAAATTCTGTTTCGACTGATGAGTTAAAAATTTCTTTAACATTGTGTTCAGATTCTCCATGACGCATACCGATATAGGTATTGCGATGAATCTTTGACTTGAGATCATCGATCGAGCTCACACATTCGATAGTCTTTCCATCAGCACTTCTCCACACAGGAACAGGTGCACCCCAAAAACGGGAACGAGAAACATTCCAATCAATTACACCTTCAAGCCATTTTCCAAAACGATTTTTACCAATTGCTTCCGGCACCCATTTCACTTTCTTATTTTCTTCAACGAGATCGTTTTTGATATCAGTCACTTTCACAAACCACGACGTAGTCGCGTAATTAAGAAGAGGTGTCGAACATCGCCAACAATGGGGATACGAATGAATAATTTTTTCTTTTGAGAAAAGTGCGCCTTTTTTGGCAAGAGATTTGATGATCTCAACATCAGTAGCTTGATGTTCGTCTTTTGCAATGGTTTTTGGTTTTGCTTGAAGACCTGCAAATTCTCCTGTTTCTTCTTTCATCTCACCGTTCATGCCAACATGTTGTACAAGAGGAATAGTGTTCGCTTGTGAAAGTTTGAGGTCGTCATCTCCAAATCCGGGAGCAATGTGTACCACTCCCGACCCATCGATATCAGTAACAAAATCAGCCGCATATACTTTCCATGCATTTTCTTTGCCGACAAGCTCTGCATCTTTATAGGTATCGAATATCGGTTCGTATGATTTTCCAACAAGCTCACTTCCCTTCATCTCTCCTATCACTTCATATTCTTTTCCTTTGAGAACATGTTCGATGCGTGACTTTGCAAGAACAAGAAACTCTTCACCAATCTTTACCTTCACATATTCCATTTCACTTCCAACAGCGAGCGCCATGTTTCCAGGAAGTGTCCAAGGAGTGGTGGTCCAGGCCAATAGATGGGCATCTTCGCGGCCGCCGCTAAGATGCCCATCAAGTTTAAATTTCACAAAGACCGAAATATCAGTGATGTCTTTGTACCCCTGATTCACTTCAAAGTTTGAAAGACTTGTTTCGCAGCGTGGACAGACGTACATCACCTTGAATCCTTCGTACACTAGTTTCTTGTCATTGAGTTTAGAAAAAGCTCCCCACACATTGCTTGTGTATGAAGCATCCATAGTGCGGTAGTCATCATCCATATCCACCCATCGTCCAAAACGTGGCACCAATTCCCTCCACTGATCTGCATAGCGAAGTACACTTTCCCGCGCAGCTTTATTGAAAGGACCGATACCAAGATCGAGAATATCTTTTTTAGTTTTCAAGCCAAGTTCTTTTTCAACGAGGTTTTCGATGGGTAGTCCATGACAGTCCCAACCCCACTTTCGTTCTACGTAGCGACCACGCATGGTCTGATAGCGAGGGATAACATCCTTCAAGGTCGAAGGGAGAACGTGCCCCACGTGCGGTAATCCTGTGGCAAAAGGCGGCCCGTCATAGAAGACGTAGGGTTCTCCTGCCTTTGTTTGGGCAAGGCTTTTTTTAAAGACATCATTTTCCTTCCAAAAAGAGAGGATTTCGGTCTCGCGTTCGGGTTTATACATGGGCTTCATGCTAACACATTTGGAGTATTTGATGAATTTGATATCATGGTGGCATTATCAGTTAGCATAAACACACACATGAGCGAAATCGACCCAGAAATTTTGTTAGACAATGAGGCAACAGACGGATTGTTGGAAGAAGGAAACCCTATCACCACTCCCGCAGGTGAAGAAGGTATAATTGATAGAATTGAAGTAGATCCAACTGATTCAGAGAAAAGAATAGTCTTTGTTAGAATTGTCGGAGATGATGGTGTCGACCAAGTAGAAGAATTTCCAGAAGATACACTTCTCGCAGCCTAACTACATTTTTTCCGGAACACCGATACCCAAAAGAGACAATCCATTTTTCATCACCGTCGCGAACGCAACGACAAGAGCGACCCTCTTCCCCGAAGATGGGTCGTTTTTTATTACAATCGGAGTGACCGCATAAAAATGATTAAAAGCTGAAGCAATCTCAGTCAGATAGGTAACAAGCTGTTGTGGAGCATGAAGATGAACAGCGTCCGCAATAACCTCAGGATATCGATACAACTTTCGAGAAAGTTCACACTCTTCGACAGTCACATCGCTTTCAATATCAGTTTCAATCCCCTCTTCTTTTGCTTTTCGAAGCACCGACAATGCACGAGTATGAGCGTACTGAAGATATGGCCCTGAGTCTCCATCGAGAGAAAGTGCTTTCTCTTTGTCGAAAATAATATCCTTTCCAATCGATTGTTTAAGAATCCAATATTTGATAGCTCCAATACCAATCATCTCCGCAATCGCAGGCTTATCTTCCTCACGGATATTTCTTTCTGATTCATTCATCTTTTCGAGCACCGCTTGTTTTACTTCATCGATAAAAGATTCTGCGGAAATAACTCCACCGGTTCGTGATGACATTTTGCCGGTTGTCAGTTTAAGCACTCCATGCGAAAGATGACGGAGTTTACCATCGAGTTCTGGAAACACTTTTCCGATCGCCACCTCAACAACTTTAAAGAAATCATCCTGTTCGTTTGCGGTGATAGTGAGCGAGATGTCATAAGGATAAATATCTTTTTTTATTTTAGCTAGTCCAACTTCTTTTGCTTCATAAGTTGGAAGTCCTTCAGTATTCAAAAAGACGCGAGTGTGCAAACCCACATCCTCACCATGAAAAATTACTGCTCCTTGACTCTTTTCGAAAACTGG
This sequence comes from Candidatus Nomurabacteria bacterium, assembly GCA_943354075.1. Taxonomy (GTDB): domain Bacteria; phylum Patescibacteriota; class Minisyncoccia; order Phycocordibacterales; family CALRBL01; genus CALRBL01. Next base: position 3,097 of record CALRBL010000008.1, read on the forward strand.
ACCAATGAACGATTCAACAATCTCCTTACCGATCACTCCTGCCTCACTTTCATAGAAATGAAAATCAAAATCACTACCAAGTCGTGCGTACATGGTTTCAAAATATGCGAGAGATACTTGTCTACCTTTGCTGTAGAGCTCGTTGATAGCAGTATCACTTCTCTCATAGATTTTTTTGTTAATGTCTATGATTTCTTTTTTCGCCTGTTCGTCTTCTTCATAAGCAGTATTACCATGAGGATATGCCTTTCCCATCGATTCGATCGAAACCTCGAGACCAAGTTTTTGTAATCCAAAAATAGTTTTCGCAACATGAAGACCCACATCTCCGTGATAGGTTGCACGTTTTACTTCAGCTCCTCCCTTTTCAAAGATCCGTGAGAGTGCTTCCCCGATAGTATTGTTCATCATGTGCCCAATATGAAAATCTTTAAAAGGATTTGGTTGTGTGTACTCAACAAAATATTTTTTGTCGGTGAGCATCGAAAGTGATCCAAACTCTTTTCCTTCATCAATAATATTTTTTACTGACTTGTTAAAAAATGCTGGAGAAAGATAGAAGTTAATAAAGCCAGGGCCTGCAACTTCAACTTTCAAAATATCCGGATGAAGTTCTTTGGTGATATGTCCGACAAGCGCTTGTGCCAATTCAACAGGGTTTCTCTTCAAGACCTTAGAGAATGCGAGGGCGGCATTGGTCGAATAATCCCCTTTAGAAAGCTCTGTTGGATGCTCTACAGCAAAAATGCCCTGTTCGAGGGTTTCTGGAGGCACACCTTCTGCGTTAAGCGCAGAAATGACGACCGCTTTGATGATTTCGTTGATAGATCCGTTCACAAAATGAGTTTAGCACACAAAAAGCTGCCTCTAAAGGCAGCTTTTTTCGAAATCCCACCCTCATCACACATAGTATGTTGTAGGTGAATTCTGTTGTCAACACCATTATATGGACACGACGGGAATCGAACCCGTAAATCCCACTTGATGAGGGTGGGATTTCGAGCCATCGCGTGCCCATGACTTAAGTTCATCAACTTAAGTCTATGAACATAGTAAATAAAAGTATATAAAATTTACCCGAAGAAAATCTCAATAAATAATAAAATCTTTTAAATGCCGAGCATTGTGCTGTACCCCGCGAGGAATTTGGGAATCATAAACGCAAGACTGATGAGAGGAATGATAAAACCAAGGGCGGTGACAATTGCAGTGATGAGAAAGATCATATAAAGACGCTTTACAATGACAGACATTGCATCTATTTTCTTTTCGAGTACTTCGAGGCGTTGTTCGATGGGTTGCATAAGAACAGTATAGCAAATACAAAAAAGAATATGTATTTACTATTGCTTGCCAGTACTTCCAAATACCCCCATTCCCCTACTCGATTCCGAGAGCTCTTCAACTTGTTCGATTTCAGGAAGTTCCACTTTTAGAATAACGAGCTGTGCAACCTTATCTCCCTTCTCTACTGTATATGGTGCATCACTCAAGTTTACAAGATGTACATTATATTCTCCACGATATCCTGCATCGAATACGCCACCCATAGTATGAAGACCTGCTTTTGAGATACTCGATTTATCTTTAACGATCGCTGCGTATCCTTCGGGAAATTCTAAAGCAAATCCATTCATAAAGCGTGCGTGTTCACCAGGTTGCACAGTCTTTTGTTCAAGAGAATATAAATCAAGACCGACATCACCTGAATGTGCATAGGTAGGCACTTTTGCATCAGCATTGAGCATCTTTATTTTCAACTTCATGTTTGTGTATTATTTTTTAGATCGAAGCACCTTATCTATTTTCTCCGCAATCTTTTTGAAATCTTTTTCTTTCTTTCCACGAGTAGTCTCGGCAGCGCTTCCAAGGCGGATACCGGAAGGATCAAAAGCGGTGCGAGTTTCTCCAGGAATAGTATTTTTGTTTACAATGATACCGACTTTCTCAAGACGATCGCTTGCTTCTGTTCCTGAAATTCCTTTTCCATTCATCCACACGTCGACTAGAACAAGATGGGATTCGGTACCTCCCGAAACAATCCTCCAGCCAAGCTTCTTGAGCTCCTTGGCAAGTGTATCGGCATTCTTGATAACCTGCTTTGCATAGGTGCGGAATGAAGGTGTTGCGGCTTCCTTGAGTGCGATAGCAACCGCTGCGATTTGATTCATATGTGGTCCACCTTGAAGACCGGGGAAAACCGCCTTGTCGATCCATTCTCCAAAAGTGAGCGACTTCCCTTTTGCATCCAACTTGGTTTTGTTATTTCGAGAAAAGATAAGAGCAGCGCGTGGACCGCGAAGTGTTTTGTGGACAGTTGTCGTCACAACATCTGCATATTTGAAAGGAGAGGGATATGCTTTTCCAGCGACAAGTCCTGCAAAGTGAGACATGTCTACCATCAAAATCGCACCACAGGCATCTGCGATCTCACGAAACTTTTTGAAATCAACAATCGAAGGATAGGCGGTGAAGCCTGCCACGATAAGCGCGGGCTTTTCTTTGATAGCAAGTTTTTTAAGTGCGTCATAATCAATCTTCTCGGTCACTGGGTCGACACCGAACGGAACCTGGGCCCACACCTTTCCCGTGATAGAAACTTTCTGTCCGTGAGTAAGATGCCCTCCGTGAGACAAAGACATTCCCATGATCTTTCCGCCTTGTGGAACCAGCGAAAGATACACCGCAAGATTCGCCGGAGATCCCGAAAGTGCCTGCACATTCACATGCCATTCTTTTTTGGTGAGACCAAAGAGCTTGAGCGCTCGTTCGATCGTAAGATCCTCGATCTTGTCGATAAAGGTCTGTCCGCCGTAATAGCGTTTGTGCGGATATCCTTCCGCGTATTTGTTGGTGAGTTCGGAACCAAGCGCTTCAAGAACATCCTTTGAGACGTAGTTCTCCGAAGCGATGAGGTTAATAACGCTCTTCTGACGCTTTTTCTCCGAAGCGATGAGGGTTTTGATTTGTGTGTCTTTCATGGCTACAATTTATCACTAAAAAGGGATTTTGTGCTAATGTCTCAAATGGAATACTATTAACATCATGATACCTTACAAACCATACGCAGAACGCCCTGTTTACGGGGCATATCACACCCTTCTCCGGGATGTCCTGGAAAATGGTCTCGACAAGACGCCCATCCATGCGTCACTAACTCAAAACCAAGGTTCGGGACACCAGACCGTACGCGAACTCACAGGTAAGATGCTGGAATTCAACATGGCGAACGGCTTCCCCGTCCTCCCGATCCGCGATCTCTCGAAATCATTTAGGGGATCTCTCGGAGAGCTCATCGGTTTCATCAACGGCGCCACCACTCTCGAGGAATTGGAAAGCTTCGGCTGCCCGAAAGTCTTCTGGGAACAATGGGTGACCAAAGAAAAATGCGCCGTGTGGGGGTTGCCGGAACATCATCTCGGACGCGGATCCTACGGAGCATCTCTTGCACACTTCCAAATGGGAGAAGGTGAGAAATTCTTCGATCAGATCGTCGCGCTCGAGAAACAACTCCGCAACCTGCCACAGCTCCGGACCCATGTCATCACGACTTGGAATCCGGCGCTCTCGATGGGAGACAAGGATCAGGGTTTCAGTCGTGAAGTAGTGGTCGCACCTTGCCATGGTAATTTTGTGCACTTCACTCTCTTCCCTAATCAGAAGGAGTTGCATCTTACACACACACAGCGCTCTGCTGATGTGCCGGTTGGACTTCAATTCAACCTGATCGAATGGGCGGCGCTAGGACTGATGGCTGCACACCTTATCGGCTACAAGTTCACTCGCTACACACACTTCCTGTCGAACCCGCAAATCTACGACATCCAGTTCGACTCCGTTAGTGAGTTACTCTCTCGTGAACCTCGCCGTCTCCCGACAGTCAGGATCAAGGAAGATTGCACAGCGAAATCGTTCAAGGATTTCCGCGTCACGGATTTCGTACTCGAAGACTACGAGCCACACGGATGGATGAAAATCCCAACTCCCAATTAGAATGAATGAACCACACGTCAACTTAAGTAATGCGGGTAGGCCGGGTGACGATACGTATAAAAAAGTCATCGAGGAAATCAGCGGGCATAAAGTATGCCCTTTCTGTCAGGAGTATCTCGCCAACTACCACAAGAATCCCATCCTGAAAGAAGGGAGGAACTGGCTTGTGACGGCGAATATGTACCCGTATGACAATGCGAAGCATCACTTCCTATTCATCCACAAATCGCATATTGCGAACACGGAAGACATGCCGGCGGAATCATTCGCCGAACTGCAGGAACTAATCGCGTGGATCGTGAAAGAGTACAAGTGCCCAGGAGGAACCTTAATGATGCGATGTGGAGATATGGCGCTCACAGGAGCGACCGTGGCGCACATCCATGCACACTTCATCGTTGCTGATTACGAAAACAAAGACAGGAAACCGATACTGGCTCGCGTCGGATAAAAGCGAGCCAAAGTCTGCTACTTTACCAGGATTATTTCAATTCCGAATGCCTTGAGAATATTCTCGGCGTCCAGAAGCGAATACCCTGTAGAGTAGTAGACTTTTTTTATACCCGCCACAGCCGCAAGCTTTGCACATGTCGGACATGGGAATGTAGTGACGTAAAGAGATGCACCATCGATAGAAATACCTTTTCGTGCGGCTTCCGCAATTGCGCGAGCCTCACTATGGATGGCGGTCGAAAGATCAAAGCGAATACCTGCGTCAAAATTGCTCCGGGGGTCACCAAAACTATCCATGGTGAAATCGGAAGGAAGATGACAGTTGAATCCTGTCGTTATCACCTTTCCATCTTTAACGAGCAGTGTGCCGATCTGTCTCCACCAATCAGAACTCTTTTCCGAAAGCGTGTGAGCCTGACCAATTAATTCCCTATCGACTTCTTCGTGAGAGATGATACGATCCGCAGGCACTTCAAATTCAGTGGTGGAAATTTGTCTATTCCACCGAAGAAATACATTTTCGAAATTAACCTTTCGTTCAGAAAAATATTTTTCAGAAATAGATTTTGTAATCTCATCATCAGGCATGACCACTTCAAGATCGGTAGGAATGTCTTTTATATTCTCTCTAGTAAGTTCGACGACATCATTAAAAATCTCCAAACTTACAAGCATTTTTTTGAGTTCATCAAAATCAGGAGTACGAAGATCGCGTTCAATGTGTAGAAAGTCGGAAATAAAATCCTTTCCAATCACATACAAACTTCCAGGATATTTCTTAAAAAAATTAATGTACCCAATATGTATAGCGGGAACAAGCGTCACTACTGCAAACTTTTTATCATTAAGCATTTTTGATCTTATTGAGAAAATCAGTAGTAAGTTTGTTCACTTCGCGAGCCAATTCTTCAGCGCCCTCGATAGTGAGGTTACGAATGCGTGCGGTCGTCGATGTTGTAGCCTGAGGAGGAAGTACCACTATCTTTCCACAATGAGGTTTGTAAACGTCTCGCAATTCTTTAGTGAAATCTTTAGTACCTTGAGAAGCTACGTACACATCTGGCTTCACAAGACGAATGAGGTCGCCAATATCATCTTTTACATCCCGAATCACAAGCACATCAACAGAACGAAGATGTGCCAACATATTAAGACGTTCACTCTGAGGCACGATCGGACGATTTGGACCTTTTCGTTTTTTTGTCAGTGCATCAGAATCGACTCCAACAATGAGGATGTCTCCGTGTGATCGGGCAGCTTCGAGATATTTAGCATGACCTTCATGAATAAGGTCGTAAACTCCTTGAGTGAGAACTATTTTATAACCTCCCTGTTTTAGGTATTTTACCAATCCATCCAATTCCTTGTGACTAGAAACAAGCCGGTTTTTGAGGTTTGATTCCTGCTTGAAGATATCTTTAACATTGCGGGTTGCCTGTGCCATAATGAGCCCAGTCTATATGATTTCCCTCATCGCAGCAATCCAGAAAAAAGACCGTGGAATAGGGCTTAAAAATGAGCTTCTTTTCAGGATTTCAGACGATCTTAAGCGCTTCAAGGCACTCACTTCGGGTCACCCCATCATCATGGGGCGAAAGACCTTCGAATCTATTGGCAAGCGTCCCCTTCCCAATCGCACCAACATTGTCATCACAAGACAAGAACTTTCTCAAGAAGGAGTAGTGTTTGTACATTCCCTTGAAGAAGCAATTGTAAAAGCAAAAGAAACGGACGAGAACATTTTTATAATTGGTGGTGCGGAGATATATACACAAGCACTTCCCTTTACGAATAGACTTGAACTTACGATAGTCGACAGCGACGTACTCGCAGATACTTTTTTCCCTGAATATGGAGAATTTTCAAAAGTAATTCAAAAAGAAAACCGCTCCGATGAACAGAGCGGTCTTCAGTATGAGTGGCTTACGATTGAGAAATAATTACTTCCCCACCTCCACACCCATGCTTCGGCAAGTTCCTCGAATGATGCCCATAGCGGCATCGATATCGTTGGCGTTAAGCTCGGGGAGCTTCTTCTCCGCGATAGCGCGGATCTGAGCTTCGGTGATCTTTCCTACTTTCTTAGTGAGATTGGTGCCTGACCCTTTTTCCTGACCGATTGCTTTGAGGATCATACGAGATGCTGGAGCGGTCTTAAGGATGAAATCGAAGGTACGATCTTCGTACACGTTCATAAGAACAGGTACGATTTCGTCTCTTCGGTCCTGAGTCGCATCATTGAATTTCTTTACGAATTCTCCGATGTTAACACCTGCGGGACCAAGAGCGGTTCCGACTGGGGGCGCAGGAGTTGCCTTTCCTCCAGGGATTTGTAGCTTGATTACTTTGGTTATTTTCTTTGCCATTTGATTAATTTTGTTAGTCTGCTGAAGCGCGCGTAACAGTGCTAGGTATATTACACGAAATATAGGGTTTGTCTAATATCTTTTACCAGCTCTGTGGCTTAGTAAAATCCCCCACAGCATCAATTAAAATATGAGAAAATTGAGAAGAAATAATTGGTCCTTCTCTGACCGAAAGCTTAAAAGACGCATCCTTATTGAGCACCTTACTGAATTTATCATATGGATTCAACACTCCCACCTTAAGTCTCAGCTCCTTGGTTACTATCCTTATCGCTTCCGCTAAATCACTGTCATTTGATACCACTATCGCCGTATCAAATTTCTTATGATGCGCATCGTTCACGAGATGCACAGCAATATTTACGTCTGTTCCTTTTTCTTCAGGCACCTTAGCGAGCACGCAAACTTCTGGAGTTACCTGTATCTTTACCTGTTTAGTAATGAAATTACCTTCAATAATTTCTACAGACGGCAAAGTACACAATGCTCTAAAATATAACTCTTGCCTTACAGGTTTGCTTTCATCACGCTTGCCGGACACGACCGCAGTAAAATATTTTATTTTCTGGATATCATTATACGGAAACACCTTAGACAACCATCTTTCCAAATCCAACCATTTACAGCCTTTTGGTCTCGATTTCAAAAAGCCGTAATAGAGATTGAAACTGTCTATATAAATATACGTTTTTTCTTTTTATCCATAAAATGCTGAAACCACAGCTTGTGGCTGTGGTTTCGCGGCCTATCCCCGAAGCGATAGGGGTTAGATCTCTATATTATCTTTTTAAGAACTCGTGTCAACCGAATCCTTTATCTTTATTTTAGATCTTCCTTACCTGCAAGAAGTCGAGCTCTACCGGTGTCTCTCGTCCGAACATTGAGACGAGGACCTTTACCTTTCCACGTTCAGTGTCCACTTCGGAAACCTTTCCTTCGAAGTCTTTGAATGGTCCATCAGCAATAGTCACAGCATCGTCGATAGCGAGATCAATAGCATGCTTGGTATCCTTTCCACCCATACGCTTGAAGAGTGTTTCCACTTCTCCCTTTTCAAGAGGCACAGGGTACACACCAGAACCAACGAATCCTGTCACACGAGGAGTGTTGCGGACCACGTACCATGAATCATCAGTAACGATCATGTCCACAAGAATATATCCGGGGTAGATTTTTTCTTCTTCTTCTACACGCTTGCCGGCTTTAACTTTGATAACTTTTTCGGTTGGAACGATAACACTGAAAATACGATCCTCCATTCCGAGGGATTCGATACGCTGCTTGAGGTTGCGAAGAACGGCGTTCTCGTATCCTGCGTAGGTGTGGATAGCATACCAATTTCGTTCTCCTTCTGCTTGTTTAGACATAGTAATGGATTATTGAATGACGTTCTTGATAATGTACTCGGAAAAAATGTAGTCGAAGAGACCAAGAAGAGCTGCTACGAGAATAGAAACAATGATGACGGCTAGGGTATAGATAATAGCCTGGCGCATAGAAGGCCAGGTAACATGCTTCATTTCGATCTTTGTTTCTTTGAAATAGGTGATGAGGCTCATGTGTTTAGTATAAATCGGCTAAAGAAAAACCCCTCGGAGGAATCAATAGGGGCTTTTCTTATACTATCACCGACATGACCGCCACGCAAGTTAGTGTACAGTTAGATTAATTCCCTATCTCGTAAGAAATAGAAACGATCGCAGTTACCTTCTGCTCTCCAACCTGAAGATCGGGAGCAATTGAAACCTGACTAGACATCGACTTTGATTCCATAAGTTCTCCTCCGTATCCACCATCATAAGGATACTCTTCATAGAATCCAACAACTCGTTCAAGATCAACACCCAAAGCATCGGCAATCTTTTCAGCCTCAGCGCGTGCCTTCTCAATTGCCTGTTTCTTTGCTTCTGCTTTAACAGCATCGATATCATCAATAGTGAAAGAGAGTGAACTTACTTCCCCTATTTTAAGACCTGCTATAGCAGTAAGAAAATCTCCTGCCTTTTCTATCTTTCGAACTTTCACAGTGATAGTCTGAGATACTTCGTAACCCGTAAGAACCTGACGAGAATTGAAGTTCTGATTAGTATAATCGTACTTAGGATTGGTGTAGTAACTTTCAGTCTTTATGTCTTTTGGAGCAACACCTTGTGCTTTGAGATAATCGATAGCCTTGTTTGATTTCTCGGTCATTGCTTTCTGAGCTACTGCAACATCTTTAGATTCTTCACGAACGGTGAAATTGAAAGTGGCGATGTCGGGAGTTCCCATAGCCTCTCCTTCACCACGAACAGTGATGGAAGTCGAAGGATACTGATCG
>CALRBL010000009.1 GCA_943354075.1 Candidatus Nomurabacteria bacterium
CAAGATCTCAAAGCCTCACGAACACCTTTTTATCGCTCTTGAAAGTCGTCTCGACAACATCGTCGCTCGCATCGGTCTTGGTTCTACTCGCGCTTTTGCTCGTCAGCTCGTATCTCACGGCCACATCTTGGTCAATGGAAAGAAAGTCACTATCCCTTCATACAAAATGAGCAAGGGGGACGTCGTCTCAATCCGCGAAGGAAGCAAGAAGAAGCCGGTGTTTGCCGAAATTGATGAGAAGTCAAAGGCTAAGGAAATTCCCACATGGCTTGCATATGATGCTGAAAAGAAGTCATGGACAGTTCAGGGAATTCCAAAGATCGAAGGAGAGAGCCTTCTTTTTGACCTCGATACCGTCATTCAGTATTACAAGCGAGGATAGGTTTTCAATATTATTCAATTGCGTTAATAATTTTTAATATAAAATATATGTCTGACTATCACGTACTGCTCCCATCAAAGCCAAAGATCATCGAAGAAGGTGACAAGCGAGGAGTCTTTGAAATCGACGGTCTTTACCCTGGGTTTGGACACACTCTCGGTAACTCTCTCCGACGTATCATCCTTTCTTCACTTCCCGGAGCTGCTATCACTTCTATCAAGATCAAGGGAGTAAGTCATGAATTTTCTACCCTCGCAGGACTTAAGGAAGACATTCTCCTTCTTGTTCTTAACTTGAAAAAGGTCCGCATCGAGCTTGCAACCGACGAAGCACAGACTCTTACCTTGAAAGTTAAGGGGATCAAAGACGTTACTGCTGGAGACATCACAAAGATTGGGCAGATCACTATTTTGAATCCTGAACTCCACCTCGCAAGCATCACCGACAAGAATGCCGAACTTGATATCGAACTCACTGTTGAAAAAGGTCTTGGATATGTTCCAAAGGAAATTCTTCAGAAAGGAAAGATGGATATCGGAGCAATTGCACTCGATGCACGTTTCTCTCCTATCGAACGCGTGAGCTACGAAGTAGAAAACATGCGAGTCGGAGATCGAACAGACTTCAACCGATTGAAGATCGCTATCGAAACTGATGGAACTATCGCTCCAAAGCGCGCTCTTGAGAAGTCTATCGAAATCATGATCAACCAGCTCAAGGCAATTGTAGGTTTCAAAGAAACTGCAAACTTCCTCATTGAAGAAGACGAAGCATCTTCATCTGAAGGAAAGCTTTCAGTCGAAGACAAAGAAGAACTGGATGACGCTCTCAAAACTCGCATCGAATCTCTTGATCTTTCATCTCGCACTATCAACGCCCTTATCAACGCCAACATCCGTACTGTTGGAGGTCTTGCACGGAAGAAAGAGAAGGACATCTTGAGCATTGAAGGACTCGGAACAAAGGGTTTTGAAGAGATCAAAAAGATGCTTCTTGCCAATAGTATCACCTTGAAGTAAGATACGACGACCCAGAAAACACAGAAAAACATGCGACACCATAACAAAAACAGAATACTCGGACGAGACAAGGATCAGCGAAAGGCACTCCTTAAGTCTTTGATGTACTCTCTTTTGGTGCACGAAGGTATGGCGACAACTCTTGCAAAGGCCAAGGAAGTCCAGCCTCACATGGAAAAGCTTGTTACTAAAGCGAAGCGTGACACTCTAGCTGCCCGAAAGCTCGTATATGCTCGCATCGGTGAGAGCAATGCCTCAAAGAAGCTTTTCACGACCATCGCACCTCGTTATGTTGACCGAGCAGGAGGATATACTCGTATCATCAAGATGCCTCGACGAAAGTCCGACGCTGCAGAGATGGCACGTATCGAATTTGTGAAATAATACAGAATATATGAAAACAATCGACGCAACAAACAAAAAACTAGGACGAGTAGCAAGCGATGCTGCTTCTATGCTCATGGGAAAAGACACGGTCACTTTCTCTCGTCACGCTTTTGCTGATATCAAGGTTGAGATTACCAATGCTGGAAAGATCAACGTTGATGACACCAAGAAGCGCACCAAAATGTACAAGACCTATTCTGGATACCCTGGAGGACAGAAAGAGCTTTCACTTGAGCGTGTTACCGAGAAGAAGGGAATGAAAGAAGCTGTTCGCATCGCTGTTCGAGGAATGCTTCCTCCAAACAAGCTACGTGCCAAGATGCTTAAGAATTTAACTATCACCGATTAATTTTATGGCTACAACGACTGAAAAATCAAAAGACCGATACATCGAAGGAATAGGACGTCGAAAGACTTCTGTTGCCCGCGCTCGCATCACTGAAGCCTCAAAAGCATCATTCCTCGTGAACGAAAAGGAGATCGCTGAGCACTTCAAGACCGAGGAGCTTCGAAAGATCGCTACTGAGGCTTTTGCAACTGCTGGTACTGAGATCAAATTCAAGGTCACTGTGCACGTCTCTGGTGGAGGTATCGCTTCTCAGGCCGTAGCTATGCGTCACGCCATCTCCCGCGCTCTCAATGAATACGATGCAGAAATGCGCGCACCTCTCAAGAAAGCAGGATTCCTCAAACGAGATCCCCGTGCCAAGGAACGACGAAAGTTCGGACTCAAGAAAGCTCGAAAGGCCCCTCAGTGGAGCAAGCGCTAGGTTTATATACAAAAGGAAAGGTCCCCTTGCGGGGACCTTTTTTCTTTCTTGTTTGTTTGTGAGTGGTTGCGGGTTAGGCCGCGACCCCAACGACAACTGCTCGAAGTGCTTCGAGAAACTCGGGAGCGGCTGTCACGGGTGAGCGGGCGTGAATGTAATCCAACGCACCGCTTTCCATCGCAGCCGTCTTTTCTTCCTCGCTGTAGGCACCGCTTGCGATGATGTGGATGTGTAGATTAGGGAATATCCTGAGGAGTGACTTGGCTATACTGATGCCGTCAATTTCGGCGGCGGCATCAGTTTCCACGAAAATGCCGGTGAATTGATCTTGGGCAAGCCGTGCTTTTGCAGCTTCGAGACTGATCAGGTGCACAACTCTCGCATTATCCATCGAGGAGATACAGCGAACGAGGAACGATCCGAAGACCGTGTGGGGTGAGATACAGAGAAACTTTTTCATATTCGATTGGTGGTGGTGAGATGCTAACCCTCGACAAACTCTTCATGAGTCGGTCGTGAATTTGAATATATATTAGCACGTTTATAGCTATTAGTCAACTAATGAAAATTAAATATAAAAAAATGCCCGCCGGCTCTTGCGAGACGGCGGGCGTTATTGGGGGTTCGAGTTGACTCAGTTCACCGGAGCGTGATGTGCCCCTTCAAAGGCGGACATACAGGCATCGTAGAGACCGATAACACCTCCTTCAGTTTTTGTGAGATATCTATCGGCGCCAGCAGCGATGCAAGCATTCTTAATTTCAGGAAATTGAAGTGCGCTGGTGAAAACTACGATCGCCAAACCAGGGAATCGCGTGCGGATGGTGCCAATGAGGTCGATACTTCCCGCCACATCCTTTCCCAGAGGGAGTACTGTGCAGTCGTAGGAAGTGCCGCCACGTTCCCCCAAGGTATCGAGTACCTTTGAGAGGTCTGGTTGCAAGCTTACGGGCTGGCCGCGGCGGTGGAAATATGTGGAGATGAGGTGTTGAAGGTCGGGATGAGGATCAAGGAGCAGGGTTGTCATAGGTTGGAGCAGTTCTTCATTCTCTACGTTGCCCACAATGGGAAGCGAAGGAATTTCAATAAAATATACATTAAAATACTAGATAGTCAATACTCCATTTATTCTTTTTTGAGTAGAATAGAAAGCCTATGCAAGATGAAGAACAAAATGATGACATCGTCATCGAACAAGACGGTAATGAAGAAATTGGTACCGATGAACAAGAGGGCGATACCACACAAAAGCTTCGAGAGAAGTTGAAAATTGCTGTGGAAGAAAAACAAAAATATCTCGATGGGTGGCAGCGTGACAAAGCAGACTTCATCAATTCCCGAAAGCGTGACGATGAAGAAAGAAAGCAGCTTCTCAAATACGCCGAAGCAAATCTCATTTCAGAACTCATTCCAGCACTCGATGCATTCGACATGGCCATGAACAACAAAGAAGCATGGGAGAAAGCAGACAAAAACTGGCGAACCGGTGTGGAATACATCTATTCCCAAATTTCTGGCACCCTTCAGAACCACGGACTTGTAAAGATCGATCCTAAGGGAGAGATCTTCGATCCTAACCATCATCACTCAGTATCAATCATTGAAACCGGTCGCAAAGACGAAGACGGAAAGATACTAGAGGTTGTCGGCTACGGCTACACCTTGAACGGAAAAGTTATCCGCGAACCGCAGGTGAAAGTTGGGCAATATGAGATATAATAGAAACATATGGAAACACCACAATTAAAAGAAAGGATGTTTGCTGATCCGGTTTTTTATCTTCATGATTTTATAAATGAAATCGTTTATAAAATAGTTTTAGACGAGGGTGAAAATGTAATACATAAAGAAACTATCTTAACCGTTGAAGAAAGATATTCTAATAGAAATGATGAATTCGGAAAAGAACTCAAAGAGGCGATAAAAGAATGTCCAGAGGTAGTACGACAAATAGATGAATTAGTTGGAAAACTTAATGAAGTAGAAAATGCCGAAGAGTATAAAAAATTAGTTAATGAGTTCAAGGCATTGGTAAAAGGAAAACCTATCTATTGAACCATTACGGATTTTTCTTGACACCACCACATTTCTGATATAATACCCGAACATGCAGCTCACCAAACAGCACATTGAGATAGTCGAGCAGGTGGTTACCACCGAAAATGGCCTATTCTTGGCTCGTTTTGCGGTTGTCAGCGTAGGAGGCGTACTCAAGGCAAAACTCGTCTCCATGACCGCTATAGAGGCTCCGGAGACCATAGAAAGCCAGACCATTCTCCTTGCCGATCCTAAAGAAGTCGTCGCCGTAGTCTTTCCTGAACCACTTTCACGAAACATCGTCTCTCCTTACGCCGAACTTTTCTTCCTTTCATCAATATCACCCAGAGCACCAAATTTTAAATAGTTACTTTATCAACCACAATACAATGCCAGACATTGTATTTAACTACTTAATTTATGGCAAAAATAATTGGAATAGACCTCGGAACAACAAACTCCGCGATCGCAGTAATGGAAGCAGGGGATCCAAAGATTCTCGAAAACGCAGAAGGTGCACGTACCACTCCCTCAATCGTGGCGCAGACCAAGACCGGAGAACGCGTTGTTGGACTCATCGCACGACGACAAGCAGTGACAAATCCTAAAAACACCGTCTACGGTATCAAACGATTCATCGGACACACTTTCGATGAATCAGCTGTGCAGAAAGACAAGAAAACCGTACCGTTTGAAGTCTCAAAGTCAGACAACGGAGGAGTGGAAGTAAAAATGGGAGACAAACAATATCGTCCTGAAGAAATTTCAGCGATGATTCTCACAAAGTTGAAGAACGACGCAGAAGCAAAGCTTGGAGAAAAAGTCACTCAGGCAATCATCACCGTACCTGCGTACTTCAACGACTCACAACGACAAGCAACAAAAGACGCCGGAAAGATTGCCGGTCTTGAAGTGATGCGTATCATCAACGAACCAACCGCCGCGGCTCTTGCGTACGGATTCAACAAAAAGAAAGATGAAAAGATCGTGGTATACGATTTCGGAGGAGGAACATTCGACATCTCGGTTCTCGAAGTGGGAGATGATGTCGTGGAGGTAAAATCTACCGACGGAGACTCACATCTTGGAGGAAAAGATATCGACCAGAAGATCTTGAATTGGATCGCTGATGAATTCAAAAAAGAATCCGGCATCGACGTACGAAACGACTCTCTTGCCATCCAGCGACTCGATGAAGCCGCAGAAAAAGCAAAGATTGAACTTTCAACTTCGATGGAAACTGAGATCAACATCCCGTTCATCACTTCAGACACCTCAGGACCTCGACACCTTCTCATCAAGATGACTCGAGCAAAGCTCGAAGAACTCACTCGAGAATTCATCGAGCGATCAATCGAGATCGCAAAGCGTGCAATGGAAGCATCACCCTTCAAACTTGCAGACATCAACGAAATCATTCTTGTCGGAGGACAGACTCGAATGCCCGCCATCATCGAAGCAGTGAAGGCATACTTTGGAAAAGAACCAAACAAATCTATCAACCCCGACGAAGTGGTGGCACTTGGTGCTGCTATTCAGGCGGGAATCATCCAGGGTGATGTGAAAGATATTCTTCTCCTTGATGTGATCCCGCTTTCACTTGGTATCGAAACCATGGGAGGTGTTGCAACAAAATTGATCGAGCGAAATACCACCATCCCTACATCAAAATCCCAGATCTTCTCAACTGCCGCTGACAATCAGACATCGGTGGAGATAAATATCGTGCAGGGAGACCGAGCGATGGCATCTGACAACAAATCTCTCGGACGATTCATCTTGGATGGAATTCCACCAGCACCTCGCGGAATGCCACAAGTTGAAGTGTCATTCGATGTTGATGCAAACGGAATCTTGAATGTAAAAGCAAAAGACAAAGCAACCAACAAAGAGCAGACCATTCGCATCGAAGCATCATCAGGTCTTACAAAAGATGATATTGAAAAGATGAAAAAGGATGCAGAAGTGAATGAAGAGGCAGACAAGAAGAAAAAAGAAACAGTTGAAGCAAAAAATATGGCAGAACAGCTTCTCTACACTTCAGAAAAAGCATTAAAAGACGGTGCGGAAAAGATTCCTGCTGATGTAAAGGCACTTATTGAAGAAAAATCAGAAGCACTGAAGAAAGTGAAAGATAGCGATGATCTTGAAGGTATAAAGAAAGCAACAGAAGCACTTTCAACTGAACTTCAGAAAGTAGGTCAGTATATGCAGGCAGAAGCACCGAAAGCAGAGGGTGCAGCCGGAGGTGTGGCGGAAGAACCTAAAAAAGAAGGCGACACAATGCGCGACGCAGAAGTAAAGGAGGAGCCGAAAGAAGAACCTAAAGTGTAAATAAAAAGGACCCGTCCCCGAGCGTGACCACAAGGTCGCGCAAGGGATACGGAGTCTCTTTGGGGGAGCACGTCGGCATTATTCTTCTCCAGAGTCCTGTTTGTGCCATTTTTGCGGATACTTGTCGAGAATGGTAAAAAGCCCGAGCATCGCAAACACAGAAATGATGTAGCAGACGGCGAATACACGCCAATATCCACCGGAGAAGAGGATAACGATTACCGCCGCACCTACACTACCAGGCAAGAGAGCGGCGAGGAAAGACATTAACAATTTCAAACGGGTCATGAGTCAGGTTTTCTATTTTCACCAGCGGGATTGCAGGCGGTTTCAATAAGTAAAATACATCAAAATATAAACACCGTCAATGAACAAAGGAAAATTACAAAAACAGAATATTGCCATCTACAAGGACTCGAAAGGGAATGTCGAACTTAAAGCTGATATGGAAAAAGAAACAATGTGGGCTACTCAGGCTGAAATTGTTCGACTTTTTGGCGTGGATCAATCTGTGGTATCTCGCCATATCCGGAATATTGTCAGAGACAAGGAAATTGATGGAAAGAGCAATATGCAAAAAATGCATATTGCAAATTCCGATAAGCCAATTACTCTTTACATCATATGAACAAAGACTATTACAAAATACTAGGAGTCGAAAAAAACGCGTCACAAGACGAAATTAAGAAGGCGTTCAGAAAATTGGCGCACGAACACCATCCTGACAAACAGGGTGGTAACGATGCGAAGTTCAAAGAAGCAAGCGAAGCCTACAGCACTCTTGGCGACGAAAAGAAACGCACACAATACGATCAGTTTGGTGGAAATATGGGAGGTATGGGGGGAGGAGGACAAGGAGGATTCAATTCTCAAGACTTCGGAGGCTTTGATTTCTCAGGATTTCAAGGAGGATTCGGTGGACAAAATGTCGAATTCGATCTCGGAGACATCTTCAGCACCTTCTTCGGTGGAGGACGAGTACGCAAAGGCAAATCAGTACGAGTCGATGTCGATCTTACCTTCAAAGAATCTATCTTTGGTGTAGAAAAAGAAGTACGAGCAGGAGGGAATTCGAAACTCACCATCAAAATCCCTGCTGGAGTTGAAAATGGAACCACATTGAGAGTCTCTGGTCGTGGCGAACCACTCGAAGGCGGTCATCCGGGGGATCTTCATGTGCATATTTTTGTTTCTCCCGACCCACGATTCAAAAAGCAAGGAATGAACATTGTGACTGATGCAAAAATTCCTCTTTCCATGTCACTACTTGGTGGAGATCATTCTATCGCAACCCTCGACGGAGACATGACACTCAAAATCCCTGAGCGTATTACAAACGGAGAAGTACTTCGTGTGAAAGGTAAAGGAGTTCCCGATGAAAGAGGTCGTCGCGGAGATTTGTATGTGCGCATAGTTGTCGATCTCTCGAAGAAATTGACTCGTGACGCTCGAAAACATATCGAAGAACTTAAAAAAGAAGGATTTTGATGGGTATCTTAGCATAAAACATATGCCGCAAACTGAAGCATGGGAAAAAGAATATAGAAAACCTCAACTTGTCACAGGTAAGGCAGAACCTCAAAACGATGTGAAGCGGTATTTGAAATATCTAAAGAAGGACGAAAAAATCTCTTTCGAAGGACTTCGAGTGCTCGATCTTGGTTGTGGCACAGGAAGAAACTCTAATCATCTCGCATCTCTCGGCGCGATCATCACAGGATTTGAAATATCGGCAACTGCGCTAAAGATTGCAAAGGATCGCGCTGTAGAGGCGGGTCTTAAAGTGGATTATCAAAAGCGAAGTATCGGCGAAGCGTTTTCCCTCGAAGAGGCATCAGTTGACCTCGCGCTCGACATCACTTCATCAAATTCGCTGAACGAGAAGGAAAGGGAAGTATATCTTTCAGAAACTCATCGCACCCTTAGTGTTGGTGGACATTTTTTCGTCCGCGCACTATGCAAAGACGGTGACACCAACGTGAAAGAACTTTTGAAGAACAGTCCGGGGAAGGAAACCGATACTTATATCAACACCGAGATGCATCTCACCGAACGTGTTTTTTCGAAAGAAGATTTCATCAAAACCTACTCGAAATATTTTTCTATCACACGTCTCGAGAAGAAATCCGGTTACTCTCGCTTTGGTGGCAGAATATACAAACGAAACTATTGGCTTGCGTACATGAAGAAGGTATAATATCTCCATGCAATACGTTCTTACGATCCTTCTCTCGTTCTATCCAACTTTTTTTATTTACCTTTCCATTCCTGAATCATGGATGAAGTGGCTTGATGGCATCATTCCAGCAGGTTCTGGATTTTTCTTTGTACACCTCGCCGTCTTTGCACTCATTTTCTTTTTCATATACCGCGTCCTCGCAAAATTCGTGATGCACGGATATTACGCAACGTATCCAAGGGGAATCATGAGTAATCTTATCTATTCCGTTCTCACCTTACTTCTTGCGGTCATCGCTTTCTACAATATTCTTCCGGGAGAACTTATTTATGACGCACCAAAACTTCTCGACTCTTATCTTTTGAAAAATCCATATACGTTTGTTGCATTTCTCGCACCTGTTGCATATCTTTTCTTCGACTAGTATACTTGTCGGTACAACCTCATACGTTATCAAGAGCGCAGTTAGGGAACTCACCCAACAATCTGCCAGCAACCCCAAAAGACATTCATTTTGGAAGGTGCTCTGAGCCCGCAAGGGAAAGATAAAGATTTAACAACCTCTTTCCGGAACGGAAGAGGTTGTTTTATTTCTAACAAAAAAATAATATGAATAAAGCACGCACAAACGCTCCTCTAGCTCCCATACTCGTTCGAAGTAAAAATTTTCACTGGCCGGGTATTGACGCCGATCCACACTACAAATATTCGCGCGGATCAAATCCAACCCGCACAGAACTTGAAAATAAATTAGTGGCACTCGAAAAACATGGAGAAGTACTTCATGCAGCAGCCTTTGCATCGGGACTCGGTGCAGAGGCAGCATTTTTCCTCACTCTTATGCCCGGTGACCGGGTGTTACTTTGTAACGAAACATACGGGGGCACCTACCGACTTTTCCATTCATTCCTTCATCGATTCGGTATTCATTGCGATTTTGCTGATCTTAATGACTTGGAAGCAGCTACAAAAAAAATTACCCCTCAAACGAAATATATTTTCGTGGAGCCTTTGAGCAATCCCTCACTTCTTGTAAATGATCTCGACAAAGTAGCACTTCTCTCGAAAAAAACGGGGATACCATTCGTTGTGGACAACACCTTTTGTCCGCCGCCGGCGATTTATGCCTTCGACTATGGCGCAACAGCGGTTATCTATAGTCTCACCAAATATTTCGGGGGACATGCCGATGCGGTCGGAGGCGCGGTCATTACTAAAGATGTAACGCTCAATGAAAAACTGAGATTTCAACAATCAACACTCGGCGCGACACTTTCTCCAGACGAATGTTACCGATTTTTGCAGGGCATCAAGACCTTGCCGCTTCGATGGGAACGGATTTCAAAGACTGCGCTTACGGTTGCAGAATGGCTTTCGAAGCATCCGAACATATCGAAAGTGCTTCATCCGGGATTGTTATCGCATCCGCATCACGAACTCGCGAAGAGGCAGTTCCCGAATGGCATCGGCTCGGTAATATCATTCGAGATCACTACCGATCCGCGTAAATTTGTCGATACTATCATCGACGAGACCGACATAGTCTTCGGCGAAAGCCTTGCGAGCCCCGAAACATTGCTATGCTACCCGGCACTCATGAGTCACAAGAGTATTCCCGAGGCGGAGCGCCTTGCACTCGGCATCACCGATGGATTCTTTAGGCTTAGCGTAGGGTTCGAGAATGCGGAGGAGATTATAGGGGGGTTGAAAAAGGCCTTGTGATATAATTATCTATATGAAATCAAGTAAGGTCAAAGCTCTCTTTTCCAAGCTCGGAATTATCGGCAGCGGTCACACAATCTCCATTATCATCAACTGGTTCTTCGATGTTATTCTCTACACCGCATCGGTTGCACTCTTCGGTTTCTGGGGAGGCCTTGCAGTCATGCTTCCACTTTCGGTTGTACTCAACATCGGTCTAATTAAGTTGTATGACAAGACAGGAAAAGACTGGCTCGGATTCGAAGCGCTTAAAGAAGGGAAGGAAAGCGCAGTAGCAGATGCTCCCGAATGGCTTCGCAGTATTATCAACTCAAGCGACCTTCTTGCCACCATCGCCATACTCTTTTACGATCCTCTCCTTGCTACCATATATCTTCGAAAGCGCGAGCAAGCGCACAAAGGAATATCACGAAGAGATTGGAAGATCTTCTGGCTCTCAACAGTACTTGCAAACATCGGCTGGACGGCGGTAGTCTTCGGCGGAGTTTCAGTATTCAAATGGCTCTTGGGGATTTTTATCTAATCTAAGGTATACTATTGCTACCATGTCCGACGAGACAAGTACCAAGAAAAGACATATCACTATCACCGCCTTATTCGCACTGACAGTCCTCTTTGCGATTGGCTTCAGTATTTACCGATACTATTTTATCCAGGATTTCCATTATTATGTCGAGGTTGCCTGCGATCCTAAAACGGAGGAGTGCGGATTGCGAGATTGCGAAAACAACCCCGATTCATGCCCACCTAACATGCTTTCGAATTACAAAGGCTACTATATTAACGCTTATGATTTTCCCAAATGCCAAGATGGCTCCTGCGAAAAGGCATGTAAGGAAGGAATGATTTCCTGCGAGCCTGCTGAATAAACTTAAACCTATGATTCCCGACATTCCTGATATAGATACCCTCGTCTCCGACCACAAGATCTTCGATGATTTTGTTTATACTCCCGTACGGGAAGCGATCGTCGAACTACAAAGAAGATGGGAAGATCCTACCATTGTCGTTCCGGTAGAAATTCCTGTATTCATAAAGGACGGCTTCAAGGCAATCCATTACATCAGTCTTATTACTTCAAACTATGAAACAAGAAGATATATTAGTGTTGCGGATGCGCTCGACCTCCAACCACTCATTCTCGAACAGAAAGCCGACAAGTTTACTTCCAACAATGACTGGAAACATGCATTGGG
>CALRBL010000010.1 GCA_943354075.1 Candidatus Nomurabacteria bacterium
TGCCGGAAACCGAAAGGGTAAGGTGGGAGTAGGAACTGGAAAAGCTGGAGATACTTCTCTTGCTATCGATAAGGCAGTTAAGAACGCCAAGAAAAACATGATCGATGTGGTTTTGAACAAACACATGTCTATCTCTCACGAAGTATCTGCAAAATTCAATGCCGCAATCGTCGAGATTCAGCCTGCACGAGGACGTGGAGTATCTGCAGGAAGCTCAGTGCGTGATGTTATCGAACTTGCAGGTATCAAGGAGGTTGGCGCAAAGCTCCGATCAGGAACTAAGAACAAGCTTAACAATGCCCGAGCTGCTATTAAGGCCCTCTCTCTTCTTAAGAAAGCTAAATAAATTATATGCAAATCAACGACTTAAAACGAAAGACAAAGAACAAGCGATCCATCAAGGTGGGACGCGGAGGAACTCGTGGAAAGACATCCGGACGTGGAACCAAGGGACAGCTCGCACGATCAGGACGCAAACTCCGACCTGAACTTCGAGACATCATCAAGAAGCTTCCTAAGCTCCGAGGACGTGGAAAGAATTCAAACCTTTCTATTCAGATCAAGCCACTTACTGTTAATTTAAATGACATCGAAGCAAACTTCAAAGCAGGGGACAAGGTTTCTCCTTCAACTCTTGCTGCAAAGGGTGTTATCAAGCACTACAAGGGCCGAAACGAGCTTGTGAAGATCCTTGCGACAGGAACTCTTACCAAGAAAGTCACTATCTCAGGTTGCACCATCTCAGCGGGTGCAAAGGAAGCTATCGAAAAAGCCGGCGGTAGCGTAAAATAACTCTATGAACGCATTTCTTACAAAAGCAGCAGCGGTACTCAGGGACCCGATGATTCGCCGCAGGATATTGTTTACTATCAGCGCTCTCGTCATCTTCCAGTTCCTCGCATCGATACCTATCCCAGGCGTCGACAAGCTTCGCCTTGCATCATTCTTCGCTCAGAACGAATTCCTCGGCCTTTTGAACGTATTTTCTGGGGGAGGTCTTTCAAACCTTTCTATCGTCATGCTTGGAGTGTCTCCTTACATCACTGCGTCTATCATTATGAATCTTTTCACTATGATGTCTCCGAAGTTGAAGCAGATGTATCAGGAAGAAGGGGAAGCAGGTCGTAAGAAGTTCTCACAGTACGCACGTATTGCGACTGTTCCTCTTGCTATCATTTCTGCCTTTGGATTCATCCTTCTTCTCGAACAGCAGGGAGTGGTGCCTGCACTCGGTCTTCTTTCTCTTATTACAAACGTTATGATCATTGTTGGAGGTACCATGGTGCTCCTTTGGATTGGAGAACTTATCACTGAATTCGGAATCGGAAACGGAGTTTCTCTTATTATCTTTGCCGGAATCGTATCCGGTCTTCCAAGTGCTTTGAGTCAGAAATTTATTTCTTTCACCCAGGCAGATCTTCCTCTCTATATTTTCCTCGTCGCATTCGCTGCGCTCATAATCTACGCTGTTGTATATGTCACTGAGGCAGAGCGTCCTGTTCCTGTTACTTATGCGAAACGTGTTCGTGGTAACAAAGTGTACGGAGGTGTTTCTACCTATCTTCCGCTTCGCCTTACACAGGCCGGTGTGATTCCTATCATCTTTGCGCTTTCAATTCTCTTGTTCCCACAGCTTATCTTGAATGCACTTTCAAAGCTCACTATTCAGGGAGCAGTCGGCGATTTCATCAATTCAGCATCTCAATTTATTTTGAATGCTCTTGCTGACCAGCGTATCTACGGCGCGGCGTATTTTGTACTTGTGTTCCTCTTCACCTATTTCTACACAGCAGTTACTTTCGATCCAGATTCAATTTCAAAGAACTTGCAGCAGAACGGTGCCTTCATCGCAGGTGTTCGTCCAGGAGAAGCGACTTCAGACTTCCTTTCAAAAATCATCCTCCGCATTACCTTCACTGGAGCACTCTTCCTTGGTATTATCGCTATTCTCCCCCTTGTCCTTCAGGGAATATTCCCTCAGATTGGCTCAATCGCTATCGGTGGTACCGCACTTCTCATCGTTGTTTCTGTTATCCTCGACCTCATCAAGAAAATCGACGGTCAGATTTCAATGCGGGAATACTAGTGCTACACTATTAGTATGACTAATCATGATGCTATTGGAGATCCAGAACTTTCAGTAGAAGATGCAGAACAGCAAATTCGGTTTGTGATGCAGCGTGTTGCATTAATGGGAAGAAATGACTCAGAGCTTAACGGTATCGAGCGCATCATCTCTAACCTCAAAGGTGGTGAAATTTCACCTATCGATGCTGTCGCTGCAGCAGAAACAATCGAGCGTAATAAGCAGGAACATTAAAACTATTCACTATGAAACCAAAGACTTTTCTCTTCATCGGCCGTTCCGGAGCGGGTAAAGGTACACAAGCCAAACTATTACAAAAACATCTCGAGTCACTTGATGCTACTGTTCCTGTTTATTACCTCGAGACTGGCGCCCACTTCCGCGAATTCATTAAAGGTGATTCTTACACCAGCAAGTGTTCAAAAGAAATGTATGACCGTGCTGAACGTCAGCCAGACTTTCTTGCAATTTGGAACTGGGGAGATCTTTTGGTAAATAATTTTACCGATTCGATGCATCTTATTATGGATGGTATGCCACGATCATTGAATGAAGCGCACATGCTTCGTACTGCTCTCGATTTCTACAAAATAACTGATCCGTATGTTGTGTATGTTGGAGTGAGCCCTGAATGGTCCAAAAAAAGACTCGTGGAACGACATCGCCTTGACGACAAATCCGAAGCTGAGATTGATCGAAAGATCGCATGGTTTGATCACGATGTGCTTCCTGCTATAGAGTATTTTAAAGCTGATTCTTTCTACAATTATGTCGAACTCAACGGTGAACAGACCATCGACGAGGTATTCAAAGAACTGCTCTCAAAGGTGCAATTGCAATGACCCCCATTGTAAAAAATATATGGTGATACTGAAAACCAAAGAACAAATAGAAACTATGCGCGAAGGCGGAAGAATTCTCGCTACTATTCTTGGAGCGGTGAAAGAACGCGCGATTCCAGGCGCAACGACTGCGTCACTCAATGATTATGCAAACGAACTTTGTAAAAAATACAAAGTTATTCCTATATTTTTAAACTACACTCCCTACGGTGCATCACGCCCGTTTCCAGGGAGTCTTTGTGTTTCTCTTAATGATGAAGTGGTTCACGGGATTCCAAACGAAAAACCTCGTGTTCTAAGTGAGGGTGATGTGGTGTCTCTTGATATGGGAATTAAGTATGGAGGTTTGATTGTCGATAGTGCGATTACTGTTATTGCGGGTAAGGGAGACGTTCAAGCGGAAAAACTTCTCGAAGCAACTGAGAAAGCCTTGTCTGCGGGTATCAGTGCAGCGAGAGTTGGAAAGCGTACGGGAGATATCGGACATGCCGTTGAGAAAGTGGTAAAGCCGTATGGATTTTCATTGCCCGAAGAACTCGGAGGTCATGGAGTAGGGGAGAGTGTCCACGAAGATCCTTACATTCCAAATTTTGGAAAACCTAAAGAAGGGGTGCTTTTGAAAAACGGAATGGTGTTCGCTATCGAGCCTATGGTAAATGAAGGAACTAAAAAAATCTATCTTGATCGAGATGGATATACCTACCGTACCGCCGATGGAAAGAGAAGCGCTCACTTTGAACATACCGTTGCGATAGTTGATGGGGTGGCTGAAATTCTCACTAAAATATAATGCGTGAATTTGGTATTAAAAGAGAAAATGAAGAACGACGCGATGGGGGCTGTGGAATTGTTTTTGATCCCGCAACTCAAAAATATGCAGTAGGAAAACAACACGATGGAAAACTCAGAATCTTTTCAGGAGGTGTTGATGCGTCGGAAGATATAGAAAAAGGGGTGATGCGTGAAGTAACCGAAGAAAGCGGACTTCATGATTTTTTACATGTCGAAAAGATAGATGAAGTGCTTACGCACTATTACAACAGTCTACGGAATGTTAATCGAGTCGCCCATGCGACTTGTTTTCTGGTGATACTCAAGAGTGCCGATCTTCTTCCTGTCGAACTCGAAGCTCACGAAACATTCGATCTTGTATGGGTGACAGCAGTAGAACTTCTTTTAGATCTTGAATTAAATAATGGAAATAAGGACAACGACCATTGGATATTTTTTCTCAAAAAGTCGGTTTCTCGAGCAGTCGAGCTAGGATATGACAAGGCTCAAAAGGTGTGGTAGTCTCCGGATAAGCCTCAACAACCCTAACAATCGAAAAATAGAAGGAGCACCTAATAATGAGAAATCCTGATGATGATTATTCCTGGTATTTGGCATTTACCCATGCCGAATCTTTCCAGACGATCAGCAAGATGCTGGCGAAGCGCGGGGATCTCGCAGGGAATGTGAACGAAGCGTTCCTTTGCCCAGATGGTCAAACACACCAAGTCATTTCAGTGAAATACGTGGTGACGCAGGAAGTGAAAGGGATGACGGTCGAATACAAAGGTTCTCCACTCCGATATCGCGTGATGCGCTGCAAGAAGCCTGACGGGGAGATCGAGTGGCACCGCAATCGTGCCAAGGAAGGTGGGGAGAATCTTGCGGACAAGATCACGACGGGTACCGCCTTTCTCAATAAGCTTCAGAAGAAGCACTCTCGTGTTCCGGATGAAGAAGCATTGAAACTTCCGGGAGGAGAATAGTTTCCGCCTCATCTTCATCTGCGAACGCCGTCTCGGTAACGAGGCGGCGTTTTTTTGTGGTACTATTTTAAAATATGAAAAATCATCAAAAAGGTTTTATCGGGTTAATTTTGGTAGTAGTTATTGCGCTGGCGGCAGTAGGTGGGGGTGCTTATGTTTATAAACAAAAAAGCAATGAGAAAGTTGTCGTTGAAGAAAAAACTTCTGTCACAGAACCTGTTGTAGTCGAAAAAGAAACAAGGAAGGAAGTAGTAGTAAAAGCAGAAGTAAAGGAAGAGGTAAAAGTCATTTCGTCAGCAATAAAGGTTTGTACAAATACCACTTGTTTTACTGATGCAATTAAGAGCTGTAGCTCTTCAAAGTTCTCTCGTTCAACTTCTGGAGAAGTTATTGGAGGATCGTTTATTAATTCAAGTTTCAGTTTTGAGGTAGTGCCTAATGGAAATTCTTGCGACTTGAAGGCTGTATTGAATAGTTTTGCAATTCGACCAAGTGATCAACTCCTAAAGGACTACCAGAGTTCAATCAAACTTGATTCGGAGCCTTCTATAGAAGATGTTTACAAAGAATCAAATAGAGTAGGACAAGAGGCGGTAGGGAAGAGTGGTACATGTAAACTTTCATTGATCAAGGAAGACATCATCAGTCTATTTAGTAAGAACAATGATTTCTTGTTGATTATGGGAGCGGATGCAAATTGCTCGGGAGAGTTATTTGGGAAATAAACTTTCTGACAAAACCAAAAAGCTTTGTTACACCCATTGCCCAAAGTAGTGAAAGTGCATTGAAAACAAGTATCGCCACGAAGCCCCAAAAGAATGCCCAAGATTTTATTATGAAGCCGATTATGATTATCGAGAAGATTGTTGTTATGAGATAAAATATCCCTACGTACTTTAACAGGGTGAATTGAAATACGGTGTGATCAAAATCTTTCTTAAAATATCTAATGATTCGAGTGAGTAAGTCATAACCGATACCGAAACCAACAATTACATAAACGAGTTGGCGTGTTGTTTCTTCGGCTGTCGAATATGTCTGTATGTCAGGCGCATTTATATCAATGATGTTGTAAGCGATCATCCAGTGAATAATAGAATTAACAAAATCTATTCCCCATTGGTTGCTGAGGAATAATCCCGCAACAAACATAAAAAGAAAAAAGAGGTAGAGACATAGGGCAGTTACATAAGGCAAATAGAGTCCATTTCTAATCACCATAAATACGTAATCAAGAAGTCTTATCAGAATCTCTTTCATATAGATAATCTATCACAGTCTGATATAATTATTCCATGTTCTCAGTCCTTATTTCATATCTCAAGTTCCATTATGGTCGTGCCTATATCGAAGGCTATCAATTCCTTCGACCGAATGGTCTTGCTCTTGGGTTTATTGGAATCCCACTCTTTATAATTTGGACGTTGATACCTTTTGTTATTACTTCGTTCTTTGTCGGTGGTCTTTATCTCATGTTTATATGGAACGTTCTCTAAACAAAACTCAAAAAGAAATGTTGGCGCTTGAGCGCTTTTTTCCACATCATGTTCGTGAACGTGCTGAGCGATTTCTTTTTGCTCTTACCGTTCTTTCTCTTTCGTTTGCGGTATTTTTTAATATCGATTTAGATAGCCGTTTCGGAATGCTGTGGCCCATCGCTGAAGGATTTTTCCTCGTTACATTGGCGCTGCTTTTGAAGACAATTCTTATAGAAATATATTTTCACAGTTTGCGTCTTCGGTTAGAAGCTCAACACGAGATATCGTTCGCCACGCTTCTTATTATCGGCCTTCATCATCCAAAGAAAAAAGATCTTGCAAAAGCTTTTCTTCATTCTCGTGCGGGAAGGGAGGTGGTATCACGTCTTGGTATTGCAAAAGAAACACTCCATCATTTTCTTAAAACCAAAGAGCTCGTCGACTATACCCTTCCTTCGAAAGGTTTTTTGCCTGATATTGCAGGATACATCCATGATGAAGATCCCTATTTCCGCGACTTTCTTGAACGAGTTTATGTTACTCGTGATCACCTCACAAAAGCTTCAGAAGAAGTAGAGCGAAGACATCATCGACATCTTTCTTCGAAACCTTTTCTTAGTCTGGCTTTTCATCCTGAATCATCCCCGATCTTTTCTGTTGATCATGTCACTCGTCTTGAAATCGAAGAACTCGAACGATTTTATCGTATCATCATCACCGAACAGGCGACTCAACAAATCATCGCTTTTTTCAAGGAAGATATGCTACATTATGTTTCTGAGGATACACGTATGACAGTGCTTCTCGAGCTCATACAGTCAAACACCTCTGTAATATCTCCGGGTGATGTACGACGTTTTCTTATCAACAAAAAGGCAAATCTATAATCTATGCAACTCGGACCTCATGACGATTACGGACAGACTATACCTCCAAAGAAGAGACGGTCTCTTGGGTCTTTTGTGCCTGCAAAGTTGCACACCTTTTCTTCCGCACTCATTCTAATTGCTCTTGTTTCTTTTTCGGGGAACCTTGCTTTTGCTTACATGAGTTTTGTGAAGCAAGGCCTCGATCCTGAAATTATCCCACAGCAGCTCGGTTCTGATGACGCAGAATCACACGTGCCTGTTATTAGTCCGTCTGTTCATTTCAAATCTATTGAAAAACCTGCAGCGCTCACCCTGACCGCACAGAGTTACTTAGTTGCAGATGCAGAGACGGGTGAAATCATTCTCGAAAAAGATGCAGACAAACCGTATCCAATGGCTTCTGTTTCAAAATTATTGACGGCAATTGTTGCTCGAGAACAAATTGATTCACGTCACATTGCCACTGTTTCTAAAAATTCATACAACACCTACGGCTCCGAAGGAGATCTGTCTTCCGGAGAAAAGATTCTTGTGAGTGATTTATATTACCCACTTCTTATTGAGTCTTCGAATGATGCTGCTGAAGTGCTTGCTGATGATTTTGGTCGAGAGAAATTCATGACACTCATCAATCAGAAAGCTGCTGCTCTTGGTATGTACAGTACCTCGTACGAAGATCCAAGTGGGCTTTCTCCATTGAATGTTTCCACTTCGCACGATCTTGCGATGCTTGGATTACATATTTACGCTGAGTATCCCGAACTTCTTGATATTACACGTATCAAAGAGTATTCGATCTATAGTCATGCGTGGGCAAATTCAAATGTTTTTCTTACGTACCCTAACTTTCTTGGTGGAAAAAACGGCTTCACTAACGAAGCAAGGAGAAGTACTCTCTCATTCTTCAAGGTATTTTTACGAGGATCTGATGAAAATTCAAAAGCTGAAAGTCGACCATTGTTGATTGTTCTTCTTCGAAGTAGTGATCGTGATAAAGATGTATCAGCTCTTCTTTCGTTCGTAACAAGAAATATTCGTTATGAATCAGATATCTCGGAATAGTCTTATACTCCTCGCTTTCATCACTTTTACACTTCTTTTTTTGACAGCATTTGTTGGAGCGAGTCAGTCGTATATGAAAGAAGTTTTAGAAGAAATTAAGATTTCAGGCTCGCCGCCGTTATCTTCTTCCGTTCATCTTTCTTTCGTTGGGGATATTATGCTTGATCGTGGAGTAAAGGGAAAAGTGAATAGATATGGAAAGGGTGACTATCATTTTATTTTTGAAAATGCGGCATTTCTTAAAGAGCCTGATCTGATGTTTGCGAATCTTGAAGGGCCGGTTTCTGCACGTGGTGCAAATGTTGGTAGTATTTATTCATTCCGTTTCGATCCGATCGTTCTGTCGGTACTCAAAGATGTAGGTTTTGATGTGCTTTCTATGGCGAATAATCACATTGGTGATTGGGGAAGATTGGCATTAGAAGACACTATAACTCTCGGACAGGAAAATGGTTTCGATATGGTGGGTGGAGGAATGGGATATCAGGACGCAAAGAAACCGAGTGTATACGAAGTAAGTGGAATCAAGGTGGCGTATCTTGGGTTTTCAGATTTCACCACTGGTCTCGTGTCGGCATCTGACAGCGATTCTTTGCGTG
The DNA here is from genome assembly GCA_943354075.1 of Candidatus Nomurabacteria bacterium. Taxonomy (GTDB): domain Bacteria; phylum Patescibacteriota; class Minisyncoccia; order Phycocordibacterales; family CALRBL01; genus CALRBL01. The sequence continues at coordinate 8,694 of CALRBL010000010.1, forward strand.
CTGGTGTACTTTCTGCTTCCGATCCAAATATTGCAACCATTATTTCTGATGCCGCGGCACAATCAGACATCCTCATAGTCTCATACCACTTTGGTGATGAGTATCAATCCCTCTCAAACAATCGTCAAAAACATCTTGCTCATCTTGCGATCGATTCCGGAGCAGACATTGTTGCAGGTCATCATCCACATGTAGAAGAGGAGGTGGAAGAATATAATGGAGGTGTCATCGCCTACAGTCTCGGAAATTTTGTATTCGATCAAAACTTTTCAAAACAGACCATGCAAGGTATGAAGCTCGATGTGATAGTCTCAAAAAAAGGGATTGAATCCTTTAGTACCAGCACTATTTTTATGAATTCAAATTATCAACCAAGCGTGGTACAGTAGCCCGATGTCATTTTGGGACACACTTAAAAAGCCGATACTGGTACTTGCACCGATGGCAGATGTCACCGATGCAGCCTTTCGACGTGTGATTGCCAAGTATAGTAAACAGCAGGGAAAGCTTGATGTGATGTGGACTGAATTTGTATCGGCTGATGGTCTTGCGTATGCATCTCCAGAAGGAAAAGAAAAGTTGATGCGAGATCTTGTGTACGATGAATCTGAGCGCCCTATCGTTGCGCAGTTTTTCGGATCGCATCCAGAGACCATGAAAGAAGCGGGAAGACTCGCGGTGCGACTTGGTTTTGATGGTGCAGATATTAATATGGGATGTCCCGACAAATCGGTGATGCGACAAAAAGCAGGAGCAGCGCTCATCAAGAATCCTAAACTTGCACGAGAACTTATTCGAGCGCTTCGAGAAGGCGCACAAGAAGAAGCTGATAAATTAGGAGTTCCGATGATTGGAATTTCTGTGAAGACTCGTGTTGGATACAACAAAGTTGAGATTGATGAATGGATACCAGAACTTTTGGCAGAAGGTCTTGATGCTCTCATTATCCATTGCCGTACCATGAAAGAAATGTCGAAAGTTCCTGCGCGCTGGGAGCATGTAAAAGAAGTGGTGGCGCTTCGCGACAAACTTCAGCCAGATGGGGCAAAAAAAACTTTGATACTTGGAAATGGCGATATTCTTGATGCCGAGGATGGTAGAAAAAAGGCAGAGGAAAACAACGGAGACGGAGCAATGCTTGGCCGTGCGATTTTCGGAAATCCTTGGCTTTTTGATGGGCATCTTAGCCGGTCTTCAGACGGGCAGGCTAAGATGCCCATCTCCCCAAAGGAGAAGCTTGAAGTACTGCTCGAGCATACCCGCCTTTTCGAGGTACTTTTAGGAGATATTAAGAACTTCGCCATCATGAAGAAGCATTACAAGGCCTATGTAAAGGGCTGGGAGGGCGCAAGCGAGCTCCGGGCGCGTCTTATGGAGGCAAACAGCGCCGATGAGGTAGAGGCTATTTTAAAGGCAGATCCGGTCTGGACAGCCTAATCAGAGTGTGGTATTTTTATTATCGAATCCCGCCCTACCTGTCGGTGGAAGCGGTAAGTGAAACCATACAGTGATACCCTTATGATGAAATCGTTAAAACGTTTACCACATGTCATCTTCTCGTCTGGCCGGCGTCTCCCGCGGTAATTCAAAAAGAACCCGGCTAAAAAACACCCTCTCCCGACGTCTCGATGACGGGAGAGGGTGTATTTTGTATATAGATCACGAACTAGCGTATACTGTCCGAGCTGCTGGTAAGTATTACCAACTAACTTTTTAAAATATATGGAAGCAAAAGACCTTACAAAAGTAGCTCCTCGATCTGCGAAAGAGATCATGGGAGGATATGCGATCCTCGCTCGTGCTATCGACAAATGTCGCGCAACTATTGCAGGAACCGCGAACGGTTACAACTTCGACTGTCCGGTAGACAACATGCTTTTTGAATTCAAAGGTATCGACGGTGAAGCCTTCAAAACTAAGGCTTCCGAAGGTGCATCTGATGCCGATCTTCTCGCATTTATAAACGAGAATGGTACTCCAAAGACCGATGAAGAGATTGCTGAATGGTCTGCAAAGGCTATGAAGACTGATTATCACAATCATTCTGATGCGGGGAAGAAAGCGTGGTTCGATGGCGAGTGTACCCGTCTCAATCTTGATCCCGAGAAGACCTTCTTGTTCGATTATTTGGACGAAGACGACCGAGTCTCGTACTAGCCAAAAAGCCCCTCGCGTGAGGGGCTTTTTTCATTTATACTTCTCCCATATGTCGAACTACCAATCTCTCTACCGCAAGTACCGTCCTTCGAAATTTGAAGAGGTGATTGGTCAGGATCATGTAGTGAAAGCACTTCAAGGTGCTATCGAGTCCGATGCAATTTCCCACGCATATCTATTTTCAG
>CALRBL010000011.1 GCA_943354075.1 Candidatus Nomurabacteria bacterium
GGCTCGGTTGTGACAATGACTGCCATTGGACAATGGCAGTCATTGTCACTTTATCTTTTCTTTGGTTTTAATTTAACCACTTCATGTGATGATTTATTGCATGAGAAATAACAGAGATTATAAAAATTTCCAAGCAGGTGGTTATTACCATATTTACAATCGGGGTAATGAAAAACTTCCTCTTTTCAAGGATGATGAGGATTATGAAGTCTTTCTTTTCTTTATGAACGAAGCCTTTTATCCTGAGAACGTACGTCCTGCAGTTGGAGAGAGATTCAGACGCAAACTTCTTCCAATAGGTGCATTTCACCTTCATTCATATTGTCTAATGCCGAACCACTATCACATGCTTATTAAACAGAATAATAAAGTTCCCATCTCTAAAATAATTTCAAAGGTGTGTACAAGTTATTCAAAATATTTCAATAAGAAATACCGACGAGTAGGACATCTCTTTCAAGACGCGTTTAAATCAGTTTTGATCACAACATACTCTCAGTTTTTGAAAACTGTTGAATATATACTTCAAAATCCTATAAGAGCAGGTTTAGTGACTAAAATTTCTGATTACAAGTGGATTTCTGGTTCTTCCGGATCCCTGACAATGACTGCCATTGTCCAATGGGAGTCATTGTCAGACCGATTTTAGACACTAAGCAACACCGGAATCACGATCGGGCGCTTTGCAGTCTGCTGGAAGAGGAAGCGTGACATTTCGTCGGTGACGACTTCTTTGACGTGGTCGAAGTTCATGGGGCTGGTGGTGACGATGCTGCGCTCGATGGATCGCTTGATGATGAAGCGCGCTTCACGAAGGAGGTCCTGAGATTCACGCAAGTATACGGATCCTCGGGAAATAATATCCGGAGATTTCTTCAGCTTGCCGGTCTTGGCGTCGATCATTGCAACGAAGACGAAGATTCCGTCCTGCGCGAGGATCTGGCGGTCGCGGATGACCACTTCCTGGATGTCTCCGACGGTGAATCCGTCCACCATGACGATGCCGGAAGGGGCAGCTTCCTTGAGCTTCACCATCTTCATGCCGCCGTCCTGGATCTCAATGATCATGCCGTCATCGGGAACGATGATGTTCTCCTTTGGCATGCCGAGATTCTCAGCAAGTTCTGCATGGAGCTTGAGCATGTAATGGCTTCCGTGGATAGGGATGAAGAACTTAGGCTTGATCTTGCGATGCAGCCATTCGATCTCTCCGCGGTTTCCGTGTCCGGTTGAGTGAATATACACTTCGGATGTTCGGTAGTGCATGATGCGTGCGCCTTTGCGTGCGATTCCGTCTTTCAATTTCTGTACGGCCTTCTCGTTTCCGGGAACAATCGATGAAGAAAGGAGAACGGTGTCTTTCGGAGAAAGCTTGAAGAACTTGTAGTTGTCGTTGATGAGGCGACCGAGGAAAGAGAATTCGTCTCCCTGTGCACCGGTTACGAGCATGACGATCTTGTCAGGCGGATACTGATCCATCTCTTCGGGCTTGATGATGACATTCTTGTCCACCTTCACGATGCCAGCAAAGAGAGTGATCTCGATGTTGTTCTTCATGCTGCGTCCTTCGACGACGAGCTTCTTTCCGAACTTCTCGCAGGCTTTCACGATGGCGGCCATACGATAGATGTGCGATGCGAACATGGTCATGATGAGGCGGCTATGGGAATTCTTGATGATCTCCTCAAGGTTCTCGATAACGAGCGCTTCAGGCGTAGAGAAGCCGGGGTTTTCGATGTTGGTAGAGTCGGTCAAGAGAAGGAGTGTCTTTTCCTTGTCGAAGACCTTGTATTCAGCCTCTTCACGCTCTGAAGGAATGCCGTCCATGTGCTCGAGTTTGTAGTCACCAGGTGTGACGATGTGTCCGTACGGTGTCTCGATGATGACTCCCATGGAATCAGGGATGGAGTGAGTCACTCCGAAGAATCCCACAGTGAGGTTTCCAATGCGGATGCGTTCGTTGTTCTCGACGACTTTAAAATCGATCGGTGCAAGATGAGGGAATTCAGTTTGTCGCTTCTTCACCATCAAAGAGGTGAGGTTGCGGGTATACATAGGAGGATTGCCGATGCGTTCCATGATGAAAGGGATCGCTCCGATGTGGTCGAGGTGGGCGTGAGTGACGATGATAGCGCGGACGCGATCTTTTCGTTCCTCAAGATACTTGGTGTTCGGAAGGATGTAGTCGATACCTGGTGTATCTTCTTCTTTGAATTGAAATCCTGCGTCGATGACGATAATATCATTGCCGATTTCGACGACGGTCATGTTCTTACCGATCTCTTCCACTCCTCCAAGAGGAATGATGCGGATGCTTTCGCCTACGGAAGGGATCACATCGATGCGCTTGGCTCGGGCTGCGCGTGGAGATGCAGGAGCGTGCCTTCGTCCGCCACTGTTGCGGCTGCTCTTTTTGAAAGAGCTTGCTGCTGGTGCTTTGTTCTCGGCGGTGCTTTCGCCGCTATTCTCTTTTGGTAGGGTTGTTTCGTTGTTCATTTATTATTGATTAATGTGTTGATTGATAATTTTTTTCATTTCCAAACTCTTTTGGCATTGATGTATGAAGAAAGGATTCCCGCAAATCGTTCGTGCGCCATATCGAGAGCAGGCAGCGTCAATCCCTTTATCTTTTCCGGCACTATATATAAATACTGTGGAGAATAGAGGAAGATCGCTGGCATGTCTTCGTGAAATATCGAAGTGAAGGATGCGAGATGTTTCGCAGTCTCTTCGCTTGATGTTGCAGTGCGTGCTTTTTGGAGCAGGGAATCGGCCTTGGAATTGGTATAGAGGGCGATGTTCAGTCCCGGATCCCGGCGTTCTCCGGAATACCAGAAGGGATAGAGGTCTTTTCCTCGGCCAATGACTTCTCCAAAGAGGAGTGCATCATATTTGCGTGGACGAATGACTGTCTGGGTAAGTTCTGCGGGATCAAGGCTGACGATTGACACTTCGGCACCGATAGCTCTCCATTGTTCTTTGAGGAGGTTTGCAGTTGCGAGCAATTCGGGATCATTTGAAGTGATGACAGTGAAGGAAAGTTTTACAGTTCCCTTTGTGTCTTTCTTTTCGAGGATTCCATCGTTGTTCTCTTTCCAACCATCCTTTAGGAGGAGAGCCTTTGCAGAGCTTGCGTTTTCCATAGCTCCGGGGCGAAGAGCGCTTCCTGGGAGAGGTGCATCTTCTTCATTTCCGTAACTGAGTAATACTGTATCAATTATACGGTTTCTGTCTACTGCCATCTCAAGCGCATAACGAACGTTTTTGTCGGCAAAGAGTGTCGCTTGGTTTTGGTTGAAAAAGACTCCGAAGTTTCGAAGAAGATCGGTGGTACGGACATTAAAGCCTTCTTTTTTAAGTGTTTCAGCATCAGTTGGGGAAAGATCTCCTGCACTTTCGATTTCACCATGACGAAGAGCATTTAAGAGTTTTTCAGCGTCAGGGTAGATGTGGATGTATATATTTGAAATATTTTTTTTTCCTGCGGCGTAATCGCCCCATGCTTCGAGGTGGTAGAGATAGGGTGTTCCGTTCGTATTTCTTTTTATTTCTCGCACTATATATGGTCCAGAGCCAACAGGTTCAAAATTGTAAGGACTGAAAGTGAACTGGTCGAGGTCCGCGTCTTTCCAAATATGTTCAGGAAGAATACCAATAGCGGTATTTTCGATGAAGGGTGCATAAGGGGAATTGAGAGTGAAGACAACGGTGCGAGCATCGGTAGCTACCACCTTTACTCCCGCCCAGTTGGTGGCAAGCGGACTTTTTACTTTAGGATCCTTTGCATTTTTGATAGTGAAGACTATGTCTGAAGAGGTGAGAGGTTTTCCGTCGTGAAAGCGTGTATCTTCACGAAGAATGAATGTATAGGTGGTTCCGTCGTTTGATACAGTAAAACTTTCAGCAAGATCAGGAACAAATTCTCCATTCTCATTGATACGCATCAATCCTGAATACGTAAGATACGAAAGATCTCGTCCTGCATTTGTGGTGGAGAGAAGGGGATTGATGAAGCTTGGATAGCCAACAACTCCTTCATGAAGTGTGCCGCCGTATCCTGGTGCATCTTTACGAAACGAATCAAAGACAGAAAAGAAAAGCATACATGAACTGAGGATGAGAAAAAATGAGAATAATGAAAAGAGCGCTTTCTCTATTGCGGAGAAATCGTCAAAGATGTATTTAATTTTAGAGATGGTAACTTTCATGTGTTTCCACACTGGAGGCCAATGTGGGCTAGATCGTAAGTGCTACAAAGCAACTTATGACGAAAAGAATGGACACGACAATTGTTCCCACAAAAATGAAGTGCTCAGCACCGCGTCTTGTGTGAAAGCTGCTTCCACTGTCTCCTGCGCCGAAAGCGTCCCCAAGACCGGTGTCTGAATGCTGGAGTAGTACTCCGAGGGTAATGAGAACCGCAAGGGCAATCTGTATATAAGGAAGGAAAGTGGTGAGAAATGTCATGCCCCAGTAGTATAACCCGACCTTTGGAAAAGTCAAAAATTGATTTTACTTACGTTTTGAATGATAATATTCATGTTATGTCCGTAGACATGGCGAGCGACTGCACTCACATAGATATTTACTCTGGAGTCCGCACTCGCTCGCCTTGCCTGCGGATATTTTTTTGGAAAATATTTAAATGAAGTATTAATGAAGAAACAAAAAAGAAAAGATAATAAAAAAATATTTGCCATTTCGAAATTTATCTCGAACAAGCAAATATTTTTTTTATTATATTTTTTTATTTTATTTTTATTTCTGAAAAAAAAGTTATCCACACTTTAATGCAAAAAAATATTGTATTGCAAATTTATTTGTATGATAATTGTTTCAGGTATTGCGGAGAAAAAGTTTTAAAAAATATTTTCATAAATAATTTTTAAAGGTCGCTCCAGCATACACTTAGAAATAATTTTTTAAACACTCACATGGCAAAGAAAAAGGCAAAGAAAGTTGCAAAGAAGGGAAAGAAGAAGGCAACTAAAAAGCGAAAATAGTCGCTTTTCCCACTTTACAAAATCCCCTCTCGAAAGAGAGGGGATTTTGTGTTATTCTTCTCCTTACCTATGTCATTTTTAAACACGCTTTTCAAAAGCCACAGCCAAAAACAGCTTGATTCCTATAACCCATGGGTCAAAGAGGTAAATGAGTTTGAAGCCTCAATCAAGAGTCTTTCCGATGGGGAATTAAAGGCAAAAACTTCATATTTTAAAGAAGATCTCGCCAAAGGGAAGAGTTTGGACGATATTTTGCCTGAAGCATTCGCAGTGGTCAGAGAAGCCGCATATCGCACTTTGAAGCAGCGACATTTCGACGCGCAGATTCTCGGAGGTATCACTCTTCACAAAGGATCAATTGCTGAAATGAAAACAGGAGAAGGAAAGACGCTTGTTGCAACACTTCCTGCATACCTCAATGCACTCGAAGGAAAAGGTGTGCATGTGGTTACGGTGAATGATTATCTTTCTCGTCGTGATGCCGTGTGGATGGGACAAGTTTTTTCTTTCCTTGGTCTTTCTGTTGGAGTGTTGAATAGCGATGCTTCATATATATATGACACTACACACGTAGAGCTCGATGAGAATCGCGATCAAGTCGCGTCTTTCAAAGTTGTTCACGAGTTTCTTCGTCCATCATCACGACCCGAAGCATATGCTGCAGATATTACTTATGGAACCAACAATGAATTTGGTTTCGATTATCTTCGCGACAATATAGAGCGCGATCCCGCTCGCCTTCGTCAGCGCGATTATCATTATGCAATTGTGGACGAAATCGACTCCATCCTTATCGACGAAGCCCGCACACCTCTTATTATTTCAATGCCGACCACTGAATCTGAGAACTTGTACGCAACTTTTGCAAAGATTGCTACAAAGATGAATGAGACAGAAGACTTTACTATCGACCTCAAATTCCGACAGATCGCCCTTACTGATGAGGGAATCAACAAAGCAGAAAAGCTTCTTGGTGTAGGAGACATATATACAGAGAAGGGAATCAAGTATGTGCACCACCTCGAAACAGCCGTACGTGCCAAGGCACTCTTCATTAAAGACAAGGAATATGTGGTCAAAGGAGACGAAGTCCTCATTGTTGACGAATTTACCGGACGACTACAACCTGGACGAAGATGGTCTGAAGGACTTCACCAAGCAGTTGAAGCAAAAGAAGGTGTTCGTGTGCAGAGAGAATCTCGTACCGCCGCAAGTATTACTTTCCAAAACTATTTCCGACTTTACAAAAAACTTTCTGGAATGACAGGAACTGCAACCACAAGTAAAGAAGAATTTCTCAAGGTATATAATCTTGATGTTATCGAAGTGCCCACACACCGCCCTATCGCTCGTATCGATCAGAATGATTTTATTTATCAAACTGAGAAAGGAAAATTCATCGCAATTGCTAAGAAAATAAAAGAACTCAACTTGAAAGGGCAGCCCGTGCTTGTTGGTACTGTTTCTATCGAGAAAAACGAATTGCTTGCCGATTATCTTAAAAAAGAAGGGGTGACACATCAGATTCTCAATGCCAAACCTCAGTTTGCCGAAAGAGAAGGAGAAATTGTGGCAGCAGCAGGAAAAAAAGGTGCGGTGACTATTGCTACCAACATGGCAGGACGAGGTGTGGACATCAAATTGGGAGGACCAAACTCGAGCCCCGAGTTGTACGAAGAAGTGAAATCTCTTGGAGGACTTTTTGTGCTTGGTACTGAGCGACATGAAGCACGTCGTATCGACAATCAGCTTCGCGGACGTTCCGGACGACAGGGAGATCCGGGAGAGACACAATTCTTTGTATCTCTTGAAGATGATCTTATGAAAGTGTTCGCGACCGATACTATCAAAAATATGATGGGACGATTCGGTATTCCTGAAGATGAGCCTATTCAAGCAGGAATGATTTCTCGAGGACTTGAGAATGCTCAGACCAAGATCGAAGGATTTCATTTTGATTCTCGAAAGAATGTTTTGAAATATGATGATGTGCTCTCAACTCAGCGCAATGCAGTATATGGACGTCGCAGAAAGATTCTTACAGGAACGGATGAAGAAGTAGTTGTTCTTTGGAATGATATTTATGAAAAGCGATCTGATGAAGAGAGGAAAGCGATCGATGAGAAAAAGGGAAGTATTCCCGAAAAGGATTTTGTTGATGTGCTTCGCCAAGTGATGTTGCAATCGATCGATATATTCTGGACCGACCATCTTGAACTCATGGACCATACAAGACAGAGTGTAAATCTACGTGCGTATGGTCAGCGTGATCCGTTTGTCGAATATCGCCGTGAAGGACTCCGACTCTACAAGGAAATGTTGCAGGCGTCTGAAGATGAAATAGCACGGATCATGATGCATTTGGAAATTACAAAAAAAGGTTAGCAGATATAAAAAAGAATACGGTAGTTATCTCTCGCTTGTTGGAAATAAATCTCCAAATGGCTCGATCTAACTACCGTATTCTTTTTTATATCTGCTATACTACCTCTTATGGATTTCCTTCACTCGATAATTTTAGGCATCGTGGAGGGTATCACTGAATTTCTTCCGATCTCCTCGACAGGGCATCTCATTCTCACTTCAAAACTTCTTTCTATTCCCGATTCAGAATTTCTGAAGAGTTTCGAAATCTTTATACAACTCGGTGCGATTCTTGCAGTTGTCTATTATTATCGTCGTACTATTTTTTCTGATAACGGTGTATGGAAGAAAGTGCTCGCGGCATTTATTCCGACGGGTGTCATCGGCTTTGTGCTCTACCGTCTCGTTAAAGATTTTCTTCTTGGAAATGCTGTAGTTGTCGTCTACTCGCTGATTATCGGTGGTATTATTTTGATCGCATTTGAAATGTGGCAGAAAAAACGCGCGGAAAGTGGTGTCGTTCCACGCTTTACAAGTGTTGCTGAAGTACCTTATCGGATCGCGGTCTTTTTAGGAATTGCTCAAGCTCTCGCGGTCATCCCCGGAGTTTCTCGTTCGGGAACCACTATTGTCGCGGGGCAATCCATGTCACTTTCTCGTAAGACCGTTGTCGAATTCTCTTTTCTCTTGGCCATTCCTACTATGCTTGCAGCAACTGCCCTCGATCTTCTCGAGAGTGCGTGGTCGTTCGGAGCTCAGGAGGTCTTCCTGTTGTTTGTTGGTTTTGCGGTTTCTTTCATCGTGGCACTTGCGGTTATTAAGTGGTTGCTATCCTATGTACAGAACCACTCCTTCGTTGCATTCGGTATTTATCGTATAGTCATGGGACTGCTGTACCTACGCATCTTCCTGTAATATAATAATGTCATGCCCATACGCACTCCTTACACACGTCCAGAGACCTACTTTTTTCTCATTGTACTTATCTTAGTTGGATTACTTTCATTTCTCGTCTTCATGCCGTTTCTCTCAACGATTGTTCTCGCTGCAACTTTTGCAGTGGTGGTTGCCCCAGGTCACAAAAAAATTGTTTCGATTGTGAGGGGAAGAAATACTCTCGGTTCTTTTATCACCATTGTTGGTCTCGTTATCCTTATTATCGTTCCTCTCTTTCTTATCGCTGCGCAAGTATTCAACGAAGCGACAAGTGCCTATCATCACATCACTGCAGAAAACAGTAGCCTCACCTTCACTGTAGATGCTCTTCAGGATAGTTTTAATGCCCGCGTTGAAAGAATATTTCCGGGTGTTACTATCGATATTCGAAATTATGTTACAGCAGGATCGGCATGGCTTCTTCAAAATATCGGCGGATTCTTTTCGGGAACACTGAGTATCGGTCTCCGTCTTTTCCTTGGACTCTTTGCTCTCTACTATTTCATCAAGGATGGTAAACGTTTTATTGAAATGTTTCAGGATCATAGTCCTATCCCTCGAGAACACACTGATGTGTTGGTTAAAAAAATGCGTACTTCAATTCGATCAATTATCGGAGGATCACTCGTTGTGGCTATCTGTCAGGGAGTGATCTCAGGAATTGGTTATGCGATATTTGGAATTCCAAATCCTGCATTGTGGGGAACTATTACTGGACTTTCTGCGCTTATCCCTGGAGTGGGGACTTCTCTTGTTCTGATTCCTGCGGTGGTTTATACCTTTGTTACAGGGTCTCTCTTTGAAGGAATTGGTCTTGGTATCTGGGCGATCATCGCGGTTGGATTGCTCGACAATTTCCTCTCACCTAAACTTATTGGTAGTGGCATGAAGATTCACCCACTTATTATTCTGTTCTCAATCATTGGAGGTCTTTCATTCTTTGGTCCCGAAGGGTTTATTCTTGGACCGCTTACCGTCTCACTTTTTATAGCACTCTTTGATATTTATCAATTGATAGTTAAGACGGAAGAAAAAGTCATACGGGAAGAAATGAAATGAAGATAATCACTCACAGTGGCAATTTCCATCCGGATGAAGTGCTTGGGGTTGCAGCACTCCGTATTGTTTTTGGTAATGATGTAGAGATTGTGCGTACGCGTGATCTCAAAGCAATAGAAGAAAAATCTGCCGAAGATATTGTTCTTGATGTGGGGATGAAATATCTTCCTGAAGAAAATCGTTTCGATCATCATCAAGAAGGTGGAGCAGGGAAGCGTGAAAACGGAATACCTTACGCATCATTTGGTTTGATATGGAAAACATTTGGAGAGAAGATTTCTGGATCAAAACGCGCCGCGGATACTATTGAGGAAAAACTCGTACTCGCAATCGATGCGGCAGATAACGGTATCGACACCTATCAAAAAGCAAATAAACATTTTAAACCCTATCTTCTCGAAGGGGCTCTTATCTCTTTCCTTCCAACATGGCAAGAAAAAAATATCGATATTGATGGAGCATTTATGAACGCCGTAGCGCTTGCACAAGTACTTTTGAAAAGAGAGGTTGCTAAAGCAAAAGCATTTATCGATGGTGAAGAAGAAGTGGAGAAAGCCTATCACGAGGCTTCCGACAAACGCATTATTATGTTGGACAATACCTATTCTTGGCGTGATGTCCTCACAAAATATCCTGAACCACTCTTTGTCATCATGAATGACGGAAAACAAACTACATGGGCAGTGTCAGCTATTCGAAAAGATGGTGTCAGTTTCCAAAGTAGAAAACTTTTTCCAGAAAGTTGGGCAGGGAAAACAGGAAGTGCTTTTGCGGAAGCTTCAGGAGTATCCGATGCAAATTTCTGTCACAACGGAAGATTTATTGCTGTTGCGAATTCTAAAGATGGTGCGCTCAAGCTCGCTTCTTTGGCGGTTGCTGCCTAGATTTTATTTTAAAAATAGATGCGAAAAAGAGGCGACACCACAGTTGTGGCGCGCCGCTCTCTTTTACCGCGTCTCGGTTTGATGCTAAGCATCTATTCAAGCACTTCAGTCCTTACTTTTTTCTCCACCACTAAATGCGCTGGAAAAGCTCGGGATAAAGGACAAATACTTCATGTGAGTATTTCCTGAGCTATTATACAATATCTGTGCTACATTTGAAGCATTATGGCATTCGTAGATGAACTAAAAGTAAATATTAAGTCAGGAAAAGGGGGCGACGGAGTCGTTAGGTGGCTTCATGAGAA